>JBFRWR010000530.1:0-17495 GCA_051439685.1 Trichodesmium sp. | reverse complement strand
ATGATTATGGCAGAAAAATCTTGGGACAATTTTGACGACTACCTCCTCTATAATTTCCATTTCTCCTGTCTCCTGTCTCCTGTCTCCTACCCCTAGCAAAAAACTTTCCATACGCAAACCCTAATTAAATTTTAAATTTATTAGAGTATTAATACACTTATAAAAGTCAATGCAACAAAAGTATCAAATTAGATTTTAAGTTAGATATAAGAGACTGTTTGTCAAATAAGTATTAAGAAAACGAATAGTTACTAAAATCGAAAATTGGTAAGATTTCAAAGAATTGAAATCCAGTGAGTAGATAGATATTAATGGGTAATGGATAATTACCTCTGGTTAAAACCGTTACGGAATTGAATATAACGAAATATTCTTTCTTTTTTCCCCTTGAACGGGGAGGGTTTTAACCTGAATAATTAATAATTAATAATTATTAGTTCATAAATTAATCGGTAAATATATTCCTGAGATTTGGAAGTGAGAAATATTTGTGTTGATTTCTTCGTCCCTACTCCTGTACAGGTAATTTCCTACGGAATGCTCCGCAAACAGGAATTACCCCTACTCCCTATCTCATTTTTATCTTTCCTGATACATTCAATCTCTAACATGATTAAGAGACTGTTTGTAAAACAAGTATTAAGAGAGCTGAGAGTGACTGAAATCTAAAAGAGGTAAGACTTCAAAAGGTTAAAATCTGGTAAATATCCAGAGGTGGAAAGGTACATACTATTCCTAGATTTTTAAGTTACAAATAGTTGTCTTAATTTCTTATTACCTGTTCCCAGTTAAGTGTTCCCTATCTCCTTTTTATATTTGCTGATACATTCAATCTCTAATAATAGCTATAGAGAATAAAAGAAATAAAACTAATTTGAAAGACCAGTTAACTTGTAATAATTCAACTATAAGCATTCAGCTATGACTACGGAATGCTGGGTAAATAGCTTTTTTAATAAATAAATCCAACAAATGAGTTAATAACTCATAAGTTTTTGTGTATGTAGATTTTATATTCCCTATTACCTTTGACAAAATTATATAGTCTAAATACTAAACAGTTTAGCTGATAGCTGATAACGCAGTTAATCTGATAGGAGGCTAGCTGACTGCTGTTTGCTTACGTTAAATTCTGTAAGCTAGCCAATTAATAATAACAAGTTTGTATTATTTCAATCTCCTAGTTTCTAATCTTTTTTTGATAATGCAAATCTTCAAAAAAATTATATGCTTTAATCTTCATCAACTCTCAATATCAATACTAAAAGTAATTTTTCAAAATATAGCAATCCTAAATGATTTGTCAGAATTTTTATAATAGTTAAGATTTGGGAAAAACCTTGAAAATTATGACTCCTGACTACCACAAAAATCTTACAATTAAAATAGAATTGCTATAGTAGTAGAAAACATCAATAATCAAATAAACTATAGCAATCCGCACATAGGTGGAGACAAATTAAAAAGTAAATAAAAAAGTTGAAACTCTCACCTGTTCGCTATTCCCCTTTCCCTATTCCCGAAAAAGCAGTAAGATTTTTGCCACGAATAAAATAGGATTGCTATATTATTGTTCAAATTATCAATTCCAAAGAGTAGTTGTATATGCTAAAAATTGAAGACTTTGAAAATCAATCTGAAATTAGCCGAGTCAAAGTGCTAAGTGAAGCATTACCCTATATTCAAAGATTTGCTGGCCGGAAAATAGTGGTAAAATATGGTGGGGCAGCAATGAAAGATAGTAACCTCAAAGATAAAGTAGTTAGGGATATTGTATTACTGTATTGCGTGGGTATACGTCCCATTGTTGTTCATGGTGGAGGCCCAGAAATTAACTCCTGGTTGGGCAAATTAGGAATTGAACCACAGTTTAAGGATGGTTTGCGAGTTACTGATGCTTCGACGATGGAAGTAGTAGAAATGGTATTGGTGGGAAAAGTTAATAAAGAAATTGTTTCTTTAATTAATCAAGCTGGAGGACGTGCTGTGGGTTTATGTGGTAAAGATGCCAATTTAATTAAAGCACGTCCTGAAGGCAGAGAAGGAATTGGTTTTGTTGGGGAAGTTAGTAATGTTAATATAGATATTTTGGAATCTCTAGTTGATAATGGCTATATTCCCGTAGTCTCTAGTGTAGCGGTGGACGATCAAGGACAAGCCTACAATATTAATGCTGATACAGTTGCAGGTGAAATTGCTGCAGCAATGGACGCAGAAAAGTTAATTCTCCTTACAGATACAGCAGGAATTTTAGAAGACTATCATAACCCAAATAGTTTAATTGTGAAGTTAGATATTCAAGAAGCAAGAGGATTAATTGAAAAAGGAATTGTATCTGGTGGGATGATTCCTAAAGTCAATTGTTGTGTCAGAAGTTTAGCTCAAGGTGTGCGAGCTGCTCATATTCTTGATGGTCGAGTTCCCCATGTACTTTTACAGGAAATATTTACAGATGCTGGGGTTGGCTCAATGATAGTAAGTAATTTAGGATTAAGTTCATAGCATGGTGTCTGAGTTAATTTCTTGACTATCAACTTCTTGCTTTGTCCTGGAGTCTGAATTGATACTAGAATCTTGAGTCTGAGTGTCAGGAGTAATATTTCTGTAGGCAGGATAACTCTGATTACTATTTTTGTGAGAAGATGATGAAGGATGGTTTAATGCCCTCCTCGTCTTTTTTTTGGGTTGTGGTTGACGGTTAAAGGTTTTCCAAGCTACTTTTAGCCCAGTAAAAATACTTTTAGTAGTCGTCTCTACTTGCTTGGTTTGCTCTCGAACATTGCCAAGGCTTTGATCCACTTGCTTGACAATTTCTCCTGCACTTTGAATACCATCGTTAACATCATCAGTTAACTCACTAATTTCGATACCAGTGAGACGAATTGCTTCTAAAGTTGGTGGTAGTTCACGAGCTAGGGTGTCAGCTAATTTTTCTACACTACGAGCAGCTCTAGATAATGCCAACATGGCAGGTAAAGCAGCAATTAATACAGTAGTCAGGCTCAATGCAACCAATAATAAGGAGAGTCCTAGCCAAAACAAAGGGTCATTCACAGGTATTTCGCCTAAGCAGGAGAATGATAATTTCTTATACCTGGACTATCTTAACAAGAAGGAGAGCTTTTGAGAGTATTGTAAATCTCAGAAAAAACTCATAGGTTAATTATTCCCCGTCTATAACTACTGAAACTTCAGGGTTGTTTGTCTCTGTTTGAGATAATATTTCTTTCTCTTTTTTACTAGCTTCTAGCCCAGCAGCGATCGCTTGTTTTAGTCTCTGTGAAAAATCTTCCCAAGAATTACTGGTAGAATCTGAGAAACGGTCTTTTTGTAATTTTACACTGGTAGATACATCTGTTACAAGTTGTGGAATAGCTGATGCCGATTTTTTCACCAACTGTCTTGTTTTTTTGCCATTTCTCGGAGCAATTAATAATCCTGTTGCTGTACCTATAGCTGAACCTAGTAGGAGGCCAGTTATGAATAAACCCGATTTTTGATTTGACATTTTTAATTTTTTATCAAAAGATTTATACTATACGACTCACTATCTTAGTAATTTTAATTTAAAATCCGGCGGAAGCGATACCAAAAGGTCTTAAGCAGCCAAAACATGGCCAAAATTTGCTGAACCTGTTTAATTTGTAAGTCTAGTTGTTTATATAGTTGTCCAAGTTGATTTACCCTTTGCCGACGAAGTTGTAAAAATTCAGGTGTTCTGCTAAGTATATTATTGCTACAATTCTCTATTAAATTTAGAGTTTGTTCTACTTGTAGTAATATTTCCCGAAATTTCCAAATTTTCCAAGCTAGGTAAAAGCCAAAAATTGATATAGCTATATTTAGCTCAATTACTAACCACAACATTTATTTAATACCATCGAAAAATCTAGATAATTACTAAAAAAATTTCAGCTTGCTCAGAAGTAGTATTGGGAATGAAAATTTTGCTAAAAGTATAACATTTATAGTTGTGGAAATATTTTCTCAAATTATGACTATGTAGCCTTTTGATAGTTGAAAATCTCAGAACTTATTAACTAATTTACCAAAAAATTAAGGTATGAAGCCTCTCCATTCATGGATGGATAAAAAAGAAAAAAAATCCTTTTAGCCCAGGGCTTTTTAGTTCTAATTTCTGACTTTTTGTCTATTAAGGAAAATATGCCTTTTCAAGGATTGAAGGTTATATCAACCAATATCTAAAAGCTAGTAAATTCTAGTGGACTGTTTCATCTTAAATGGTGCAATAGTAGGGGCGGGTTTTAGCTATAATTTTGATGCTTATCTAAGATTTATATAAACCCGCCCTAATTAATGCACAAAATTAGCTGAAACGGTCCATTAGGGTTGGTTAGGTGGGCATAGGACTATAATTTTTCGTGATCTAAGGTGCGCCGTAACCTACCAAATAGCAAGATTTTTCTCTTAATATTTACTTGATAAATGCTTTCTAATGGTTTTAAGGATTAAAGTTGACAATCAGATTATGACAGGAAAAGTCAAAAATACTTATCCGGTTACTTGTACCAAATTAAATCTAGGATATATACCTATTCATAGTAAAATGCCAGGAGGCGGACTTGAACCGCCGACACGAGGATTTTCAGTCCTCTGCTCTACCGACTGAGCTATCCCGGCTTTTTTTCACTGCTTTAATAGCATAACAGACTTAAGATAGTTTTGGCAAGTACCTAAGCAATTTTTTTTTCTTATTGGTTGTAAAGCTTAATCTATAAGACTTTAAGCTTATTCTATTCCCAAAAATACTCTGAATGACTTAATTGGCAATAAATAAAAAGGCAAAAGATAATTTTACCTCAGAAGCTTGATAATATAAATACCATAAATTTATTGGATAGTCAAAATTGATTTTCATATTTATTACCCGCAAACAGTGTAAAAACTGGATAAAAAGTCAGATATAGGACTTAGGCATTTTTGAGTTCTAAACACTACATATATACAACGTTATAGTTTTGAGATGCTTTATATAGTGTTACTGCCTAAATTCTGACTAGATTAGGACTTACTCATTTTTGAGTTTTCAACACTACATATATACAACGTTATAGTTTTGAGATGCTTTATAGCGTTTCTCAAATTGGTGAGATACAGTTTTAGATCCCCCCCCTAACCCCCCTTGATACGGTAGGGCTGTTTCATTCTCGATAGACACGGGGACGCGGGGACGCGGTGACACGGAGATGGAGGGATTAAAAATTAACTTTTCACCATTTTAGTCAGAGCAAAAGGGACGCTTATTGCCAGAAAAATCGGCAAATTTTGGTAACTTTCCTTATTCTCCTCTCCTCTAACCTCCCATTCTCCTTCAGTCGTTAACTTGCGATACTTTGAAACAGCCCTGCCCTTGATAAGGGGGGAACCGCTTAAAAAGGGGAGGCAACAAAAAGTCCCCCTTAAAAAGGGGGACTTAGGCGGTTGTAAATGTACCTCATCTTTATGAGAAATGCTATATATTGTGTTACTGCTTAAGTTCTGACTAGATTAGGACTTAGGGGTAGTCCTGCATAGTAATGGTAAATAGGACAGTACGGGAGCAAGATGCTCCCACTACCGTGTCTTACTGCTTAAGTCCGAATAGTAATAATTTGGTCAATTATTAGACTTATTGCAGAAGTCAGGGAATAGGGAACAAGGACTAGGGAGTAGGGAGATGAAATAGTTTATTTTCACATTCAAGATGCTGATTTATCAAGTAAATATTAATGAAGCAAACTTTCGCTTAACTTATCCTACATTTTCAATCATACAATTTAAGCACATGAGCAACAAATTTGACTGGTAAACTAAAGGTAATAAAGCTGATAGCTGACTGCTGACTGCTGAATGCTTACATAGCTATAGTTATTTATCATCTAACAACCTTTTTTTCTGAATGACTTTTATCTCATTTAACTACACTTTATTCTTATTAATAGTTATAGGAATCTACTGGTTAACACCACGTCAGTCTTGGCGAGTATTAATTCTCCTAATTGCTAGTTTAATTTTCTACGCATCTATACAACCCGAATATATTCCACTTCTACTAATAATTACCCTACTTAATTTTTACCTAGCTCAAGCTATTGGGGAACCTCAAGATTGGCGCATTGCCAATACACAATGGAACCGAAATCGCTTACTATTATTGTGGTTAGGCATAATTGGCAATATATTACTTTTATTAAGCTTCAAATATATACCTTTTCTATTAAACAGTATTGGCATTCTTTATAATTTACCTAATATTTTAGAAACTGCTAATTGGGTTGAAAATAATATAACTGCACCATTAGGATTAAGTTTTTTCTGTTTTGAATGTCTAGCATATTTAATTGATGTTTATCGAGGTGCCCCTGCTGCGACTTCTTGGCTAGAATTTACATCTTACAAATTATTTTTTCCTAAACTTATTTCCGGTCCGATTACCCGTTTTCATTACCTTCATAATCAGCTAGGAATGATTAGTAAAAAAAATAATCAGCTTTCTGTTAAAAGACCAGTTTTAAAATTCCCCAATTTAGAAAAAATCACGGAAGGAACTTGGTTAATTGCCACTGGAGCGGTAAAAAAAGCTTTAATTGCTGATAATTTAGGAATTTTTGTAGACCTCAGTTTTAGTAATTTACAAAGAGCAGGAAGTGGCGATTTGTGGTTAGCAACAATTGCTTATGGATTACAACTTTATCTTGATTTTAGTGCTTATGTTGACATTGCCCATGGTAGTGCTTTTTTAATGGGTTTAAATTTGCCACAAAATTTTGATTTTCCTTATTTTACTACAAGTATTGCAGAATTTTGGCGTAGGTGGCATATGACTTTAGGAGATTGGTTGAGAAATTATTTGTATTTTCCATTAGGGGGTTCAAGGGTAGGGTTATTTCGTACTTGTTTGAACTTGTTAATTGTGATGTTAATTGCTGGTATTTGGCATGGTGCTGCTTGGGGATTTATTGTTTGGGGTTTTTTGCATGGTTTAGCATTAGTAATTCATCGGTTAGTAGACAATATTTCTAAGCAGTTTAATTTGCAAAAGTTTTGGGAAAGTTGGTCGGGAATTTTAATAGGTTGGTTGTTAACTCAAAGTATGGTTTTTGGAGCTTGGATATTCTTTAGATTGCCAAATTTAAGGGATTCTTTTTGGGTAATTTCTCACTGGTTTGGTTATGATGCAGATATTCAATTTGCGGAAAAAGTCTATCTAGAAACGATGGGTTTAGAAAGGTTACAGTTGGTGTGGTTAATTTGTGGAGTTGTAGGGTTGATGGCTGCTAATTATTGGTTTCATCGTAGTCTGAAATTACAGTTAAATTGGCAGTTGAAAGTTTTATTAGTTCCTATATTTTTGTTTGGTGTTTGGTTGTTAGCTCCCGAAGGTTTGCCTTATATTTATTTCGATTTTTAAATGTAATGAATGCACCTAATAATTCTCTATTTTATAGTTGAAAATTATCATTATTAAGCTTTTAACAGATAAAGACAACCCACTCGCTGAGTTGCCTTTATCGGTATTCATATCCTAAATCTAAATCTTGAATATTACAACTACTGACTACAAGCTGGTTAACCATCCAATTAAACCTTGTCCAGTTAAAGCTTCAAAACCCAACAGTGAGACAAAACCAATCATTGCTAAACGTCCATTTAGTTTTTCTGCAGATTTAGTAAAACCTGCCCTTTCAGTTGAATCTACATACATTTTAGGTTCCACTGCGAAGTTATTCAGACGGCCACCTTCTTCTATGCTGTATCCACGAGTTGTCATTTGTTTTTCCTTGTACTTATATTTGTTTCTTTATGTTAACTAATGTAACGCAATGTAAATATTTTTGTCAATAATTGATTTTAAGCCAAAAATGTGGTAAACAATCGTTCTTTCTTATTTAACTAGAAAAAAATTAAGCGATCGCTCCTTTTTCTCTAGAGCGATCGCCATAGTAATTTCGAGTTAATTTCCCACTTAAAATAGTAAGATTGTCACGATATATTTTGCGGCAACCTTACTATATTTAGCTAATTTTCAATGTATTGAAGTAGATTCTTTACTTTTCTGTAGCGACAAAAGAATATCTATCGGGAAAATTTTCCCTCAACTTACTATCTGTCAAATAAGATTAAATTAATTCTCCTACCAATTTAATCTTATTTGATAAACTGGGTTTCAGAAAGTAACCAGAGGAAAAATTTCTACTTTCATTAAATCACCCCAATTTAATCTTTGTCAACCCTCTACTCTGAATTTTTATGAAATCTTGAGTCTGTAGTAATAGCCCAAACCCCGAAACTTCCCCTACATAAGTTTCCTCAACCCATAAGTCATAATTTCTGCTAAATTATCCGCCAGTGTCCTAAAGCTATTTTTTAGTTTCCATTGGCCAACTTTCGTCGGTTGTAGAAAACCGTGAGCAGTAGCATTTCTAAGTGCTTTTGCTAATTTAACTGCCTTTTTCCAATCGCAAATAGGTTTAGAACTTACGAGCCACGGGTTAATAATTTCAGCATCGTGGCGTGTTACTCCCAGGAATGTAGCGATCGCCTCATCTTCCTTACTCAACCATTTTTCCAGATTTGATTTTTCTTTGGGAGTGGGAGGTTCTAATTTTTGGTAATTTGGCAAATCGCATTTTTTGATAAATTCCAGAATTATGTCTTTTTTAGTATTTCTATCAAAAGTCTTTATTTCAAAATGATTCATCAACCCTTTAGCAGTAATTTCAAAACCTGCATAAGCAATAACAAGTCGCCATTGAATTCCCCTTAACTTTTCGTGAGGAGTACGACGAGAACTATCATCCCCAATAGTAGGATATTGCCAATCAACTGCTGCTTGGGTTAGACTAACTCCCCGACAAAGAGCTTTAATAACTTTATCTATATGTTCTGGAGTATCAGAATGGTTGGGGGAAAAATAAACAAGCTTTTCTTTTATTACTTTGCGTTTGCTCTCGTCATCTTTCCAGGAATTATCAGGTTCAAAAATATGCCAGACATCATTCCAAACATTTCTCAAATTTTCTGGTATTTCTGTAGGATGTTCCATAGTTTTTGCCGAATTGTTTAGATAACTGATAACTGAAAAGGGGCGATCGCTATCTATCGCCCCTAAAATTATTTAATACTAAATTCAAAATAATTTACGCCAAATTTTCTCTTGTACCTTAGTAGTGTAAGGTGCGTTGCAACGCACCCTACATAATGACTAAACCTTCACAGCAACCTCTTTTCCTGTGTCAACACTTGCTTCTGGTGTATCAGCTTCAGAAGGAGGAACAACTTGATAAAACTTAGGCAGATACTCAGACCAATTATCTAAAATAGTCTTAGCCTTTTCACTGCCAGTTCGCTCAATATGTAAAGAAATCAAATCCTTCAACTGCTGCTCACCTACTGGTGTACACACACGTTGAATAGAAACAATTTCATTATTCACCCTGGCTGGAAAATCACCATCCTCATCCAAGAAATAAGCAATTCCCCCAGTCATACCAGCACCAACGTTACGACCTGTTTTACCCAAGCAGACAACTACTCCACCAGTCATATACTCACAAGCATGGTCGCCAGCTCCTTCAATAATTGCCTTACCCATGGAATTACGCACAGCAAAACGTTCTCCTGCTTGACCATTGGCAAACAAAATTCCACCAGTAGCACCATACAAACAGGTGTTGCCAACAATTACATTAGTTGCCGGATCGTAACCAGTTCCAACAGGTGGCTTAATAATAATCTCGCCACCGTGCATTCCTTTGCCGACATAATCATTAGCTTCACCTTGGAGTGTTAATATCATCCCCGGTAAATTGAAAGCTCCAAAACTTTGACCTGCACTACCATTAAATGTCAGATTAATTTGCCCTTCAAAACCAGTATTACCGTAACGAGAGGCGATCGCTCCTGCTAACCTCGCTCCCACAGTTCGGTCAGTGTTAACCAACTTAATTGTTTTCGTTACTGTTCCCTGGTTACGAATTGCTGTTTGAATTTCCCGGTCTTCTAGGAGTACATCATCTAAAACTGCACCGTTACTGTGTACTGTTTCATGTTTCAACCAATCTCTATCCGTGCGAGTATCTGGCAACTTCAGCAAACAATCTAAATTCAAAGCTGCTGTTTTAGTTAACTTGGCATTTTCCCGTACTTTTAATAGATCGGCACGACCTAATACTTCACTGAGAGAACGATAACCTAACTGAGCCAAAATAGTTCTTACTTCCTCAGCAATAAACCAGAAAAATTTGACGACGTTTTCTGGAACTCCAGTAAATTTCTTACGCAACTTCTCCTGTTGAGTTGCCACACCAACTGGGCAACCATTAGTATGACAAACTCTTGCCATAATACAACCCTCAGCAATCATGGCAATGGAACCAAAACCAAATTCTTCGGCTCCCATCAAAGCAGCCATCATTACATCCCAACCAGTTTTGAGACCACCATCAACCCGGAGAGTGACACGATCACGCAGTTGATTTTCCATCAACACCCGATGCACCTCTGTTAAACCTAATTCCCAAGGACTACCCGCGTGCTTAATTGAACTTAGAGGAGAAGCACCAGTACCACCATCGTGACCAGAAATTTGAATTACGTCAGCGTTGGCTTTAGCAACACCAGCAGCGATCGTACCTATGCCAATTTCGGCTACTAATTTAACTGATACGCCAGCATTAGGATTAATTTGATGGAGGTCAAAAATTAACTGAGCCAAATCCTCAATGGAGTAAATGTCATGGTGGGGTGGTGGAGAAATTAATGATACTCCTGGTTTAGAACGGCGCAAACTAGCAATATAAGCGCTCACTTTTTTACCAGGTAACTGACCGCCTTCTCCTGGTTTTGCTCCCTGAGCCATTTTAATTTCAATCTGCTTGCCATTCATCAGATATTCTGGAGTTACACCAAAACGACCAGAAGCTACCTGTTTAATAGCAGAAGAAGCAGTGTCACCATTTCGCAATCCCTTGAGGTGTGGAAATAGAGGAGACAAACCTTGATTATCTACATCATCCAATACCTTAAACCTGGCAGTGTCTTCTCCACCCTCACCAGAATTAGACTTACCATTAATCCGGTTCATGGCGATCGCTAAAGTTTCGTGTGCTTCCCTTGATAATGCTCCCAGAGACATTCCTCCAGTACAGAAACGTTTCATTATTTCTGCTGCGGGTTCAACTTCTTCTATAGGTATAGAAGGGAAATTGTCATTAAAATCTAACAAATCTCGCAAAGCTGTTACAGGTCGTTCTTGTAGATATTGTCGGTAAGTCTCATAATGATTGTAACCTTCTGTTTCTGGGCGACTGCCATTACCATCTTTGAAATCATCAACCGCTTTATGGAGTGCTTTTGCCATTTCCGGACTGTTCATATGATATTCCCCACCGGGGCGATATTGCACAAATCCGTAATTCTCTAACTTCTTCATATCTAGCTCTGGAAATGCGCGACTATGGAAACTAATTACCTCTTGCGCTAGTTCTGCCACCGTTAAACCACCCACCCTGGAGGTAGTTCCCCGGAAACCTAGTTCTAATAAATCTCCACCAATACCAATAGCTTCAAAAATTTGCGCTCCCTGATAAGAAGACAACAGAGAAATTCCCATTTTTGAGAGAATTTTTAACAGTCCTGCTTCTACTGCTTTACGATAATTTTGTTGAGCCTCTTCAATTGTAGTTTTGGTGATTTTACCCCGTTCCATTTTACTTTGAACTGCAGAGCTAGACCACCAACAACGAACTGACTCTAGTGCCAAATAAGGATAAACCGCACTAGCTCCATAACCGATTAAACAAGCAAAATGATGGGTACTCCAACATTGGGCAGTTTCCACTACTAGAGAAGCTTTCATCCGCAACTGTTCTTTAATCAAATGGTGGTGAACTGCTCCTACTGCTAACAGAGGCGGAATATAAGCAAATTCCGTACTGATTCCTCCTTCAAATTTGTCGGATAAGATAATAATCTCTTTACCATTTTTCACTGCGGTTGCTGCTTGCTGGCAAAGCTTATCTATGGCTGTTTGTAATCCTTCTGGTCCGTTAGCTACAGGGAATACGATAGATAGGGTTTCTGTGGCAAACTCTGATTCTCGAATTTCTCTTAATTCTAAATCATTTAAGAATGGAGATTCTATCTTTAATAAGCGTGCATTTTCTGGGCTAATTTCCAACAAATTACCACGTTTACCAAGCAGCATATTTAGTGACATTACCATTCCTTCCCGCAGTGGATCGATAGGAGGGTTTGTCACTTGAGCAAACCGTTGTTTAAAATAGTCATACAATAAATGAGGGCGTTGAGAAAGTACCGCTAGAGGAATATCATCCCCCATACAAAATGTGGGTTCTTTGCCCAAATTTGCCATATCACTAATCACCATATCCAGGTCTTCCAAACTATAGCCAAATGCTGTTTGCAACCTGAGTAAAGTTTGTGCATCAAATTGATTGTTAGCTGTAAATGGTTGCTTTGCTATCTGCTTTCTCTGTTTTAACCATTCTCCATAAGGTTGTTGCGCACTGAGCCGTTTTTTAATTTCCCAATTTTTGAGAATTTCATTAGTTGCAAAATCTACAGCGATCGCCTGTCCTGGTCCAAGGCGACCTTTTTCAACTATTTCTGCTTCTGGTATTTCAACGACTCCTGCTTCCGAGGCAACAATGATTAAATCATTATTTGTAATGCAATAACGTGCTGGTCGCAAACCATTCCGGTCTAAAGCTGCTCCCACCTGTTTACCATCACTAAATACTAATAGTGCCGGACCATCCCAAGCTTCCTGCAAACCACTATAATATTCATAAAAATCAACAATTTCTGGATGGTCTACCAAATCTGGCTGATTTCTGTATGCTTCTGGAACCATAATCATCAGTGTTTCTAGGGGGGAACGCCCAGAACGAGTAATTAGTTCCATCACATTATCTAGGTTTGCTGAGTCACTACTCTTAGCATCAACGAAGGGTTTAAGTTCATCGAGGCGTGACCCCCAAAGGTCGGAACTCAGACTTGCCTCCCGTGCTTTCATCCAGTTAATATTTCCCAGCAGAGTATTTATTTCTCCATTGTGGCCTAGTAAACGCATTGGTTGAGCCAGAGGCCAGCGAGGCATTGTATTCGTGCTAAAACGTCGATGATAAACGGCGAAGGAACTTTTGTAAGCTGGATTTTTCAGGTCTGTGTAAAATTCTCCTAGAACTGCGGAGCGTACCATTCCTTTATAAACAATAGTACGACAGGAAAAAGAGCAGACATAAGCATCTAGTCCCCAAATAAAACCTTCCGCTTCTAAAGCACAACCAAGATTACGACGCGATAAGTAGAGTGTTCTTTCTAAATCATCACCTTGTAATTTGTCTGATTTAACTATTAGTTGTTCTATCTGTGGTTGATTTTCCCGTGCTTGTATTCCCAATACTTCTGGTTTAACTGGTACGGCTCGCCACCCAACTACTGTTAACCCTTCTGTAACTATTACTTTTTCAATTATCTGACGTGCTTGTGCTGCTTTATCTTCTGTTTGAGGTAAAAATATCATTCCTACCCCACATCTTTCTGGCTCTAATTCCCCCCAATGTTCAGATAATAATTCCCAAGGAATTTGACTCATTAACCCCGCCCCATCTCCTGAGTCTTGGTCAGCACTACAGCCACCACGATGCTCTAAACAAGTAAGAGCTGGTAAAGCTTTCGATATTATTTCATGGCTTTTTTTCCCTGACGGATGAGCAATAAAACCTACTCCACAAGCATCTCGTTCTTCTACTAACCATCTTTGGCCTTGATAAGTTTCTGTGTTTGCTGTTAGATTTACGTTAGATTGATTCATGTTTAATTTACCCATAATTTCTTTAATCTAAGTGTTAGAAAATTCTCACCCTTGATATAGAAGCTTTAATCTGAATCGTTTTGTTACTTGCTTTGAGATAAATACACTACAAAACAAGTTGAACAATAGAGTGAAATTTTAATGTTGTTTGAAGATTGATATATATAGCTGACATAATTCCTACTGTCCTCTATTTTCTGGGAAAACAGATAGAAAACACTTGACAAAAATAGCAGGCTATGTATCAACTACGAAAACCTGCAAAACTATTGTTTTTGCTATTTCATCAATTATTTTAATTATTGCCCTCAAATAATTGTGATACAAAAAATACTGTCATCTCCTCTCTAATCAAGATTTATGCCAAAATACAAGCGACATACTAATTAGTTATTTTTTGCTTTGCTCTTGAAGTTCAATATATAGAGTGTAATTTCTACAACTACTTCTACAAATACTCTTAAACTCACACACATCACATTGAATTTTACTTTCAGATTTCTGGCGAATCATTTGATGTGTAGTTGTAATTGTTTTAATTATTATAGTCCAGTGTTTATTTTCTGAAGTGGGCTTATATATTTTTTAATTTTTACAATAGATTTTGATTTAGATTTTAGATAAACTTTTGTTTGCTTGATTTCTAGCTCTAGTACCGCTACGGGGAAGTTAGAAGTCAGAAGTCAAAAGTCAGAAGTTTTGATGAGTAAAGCTTTGAGCATTTTGTCACTGGTAACATATTTCCGTCATCCTGCACTACTATCTTAGGATTATCAACATTCGATCAATGCTCATCTAAGTATGGCGTCAATTATTATACTATAATTTAATATTCAGTCTCGTTGTATTTATACTTAGAAAATGACTTCTAAATCTATAGAACGGTAAAAAAAATTGGGAGAAGGTAGCTTAACAATTGGTTAACCCAAATTTAGTCAATATACAGCGGATTTCGTCTGAGTCAGGTAAACCTATGACAAGCAAGATGGCTGTGCTACTATAGAGGTTTTATCTTTAAAGATTTATACCTCACATACCTCGAATCTGCTGTAAATCATTTTTGATTGTTTTTAGTCTTTTCTATATAGAACCCCTGAAGGGCTCTATAAAATTAGCTGGAGAGATGGGAGGATGGGGGGATGGGGAGATGATGAAGCTTGGGGCTATGCGTTATACTTTTTTCCCTATTCTATTTCACCGAAATTCTGACTCCTGACTCCGCGCCTCCTGTCTCCTGTCTCCGCGCCTCCTGTCTCCTGTCTCCTAATCCTCACTTTTGCAAAGATACTGTTAGGGGTTCTATAAACGTAGATATCTCAGATAATCAAACATAAAATCAATTATCGTGTATAAATTATCAATTATTTCCGCTACTCCCTACATCCTATTCCCTACTCTCTATTTTCCGGCTCTAGTAAATATATAGTAATCAGGAATCAGATGTGAGAATTGAAGTATTTCTTAAAGGTATAGAATATAGCATTTATCTTATAAAGAAGATACATTTTTTCCTTCTTCTCTGTTCCCAGTTAAGCGTTCCCTGTTCCCTAAAAATCTCCAATATTTCACAGCTCAAACCATCTTGCTATATATAGATATATGAAGATTTGATATAGATATTGAATAGGGGGTGACAGTAACAGGGGTAACTTTGCTATGGTTGTTATGGTATTAGATTTAACCTCAACCTATAAACTATTTGGCTGTAAGTAAGGAATTTGATAATACCAAGTATAATACTTATTTTTCGACTTGATAATAATTAGTCTCTGTCAAGAAGACTAATCTAACATTAATTTTTTTTTGGAGAACATTTAGCAATGGTACAAGTTAAAGAAGTCCCTCAAACTCCTAACTTATCTATTCCTTCTAATTTACCAGGAATTCCTAATACAGAACGTCCTTGGGGATCATTCACAGTTTTAGAAGAGGGAGTAGGATATAAAATTAAAAGAATAGAAGTTAAGCCTGGCCACAGACTTAGCCTACAAATGCACCATCACCGTAGTGAACATTGGGTTGTAGTTTCAGGTACTGCTAAAGTTACTTGTGGTGATAAAGAAGAAATTCTGGAAAATAACCAATCTACTTATGTCCCTCAATGTACTTCCCATCGTCTAGAGAATCCTGGGGTTATTCCTTTGGTTTTGATTGAAGTACAAAATGGAGAGTATCTTGGAGAAGATGATATTGTTCGTTTTCAAGATGATTATGCTCGTACAAAGTCCTAATTTGACATTAGGAACTAAGAAAAAAATAGTTAAAACCATTATTTGGTTAAAGGGTATAGTTTTTTGTTGATAATTAAATGACTCAAAGGCATAGATAATAGAGCTTTTGAGCATTTTTATTTTTTATTTATCAAGCCTCTCCATTCATTGAGAAAAAAAATCATTTTAGCTAATCCTCTTATAGATAATAAGAGGTAATTATAGGGTTTATAGAAGCCATTTGGTATCTCCAGAAAGTAGGTAATCAGGAGCAGTAATTAATAATTTATGGGTAAGATATTGATTTGATGATTGGATGAGTGGGAGATATCTAATACACCCCATCTCCCCATCTCTCCATATTCCCCTACTCCCCTACTCTCAATCTATCATTTTAAATAGATCCCAAATGGGTTCTATAGAGCTTCCTCAGGTAGAGTAATCCTTTGTATTTCCTGTTCCCTGTTCTCTCCAACCCAAAATTTTGTATCTCACCAGCATGGAAACTGCTATATTAATTATTAATTGTTAATTATTAATTAGGGTTTGCTGATTAAATATCAAAGCATTGACATATAAATGTTTGAGCAATTTTAGGTCGGGAAAAAGTACCAGCTTTTCAGTTGAATGAGCTGAAAAAGTGAGGATTTTTGGGCAGGTGTGAGGCAGAAAAATTAAGGAACTATTTTTCTGACTACCTACTTTATAATTGCCGTTGCACAATCAGGAATGATCAAATCCCAAAGTAGATATTTTTGGATAACTCTTTCCTCAATATATATACAGTTGAAAATCTATTATCATTCTTTAATGTGCATCCCCTTATAATTCCCAGTCCTCCTGACTCCTTCCCCCTACTAAAAGACTTATTCAGCAAGCCCTAATTACAATTAAACTTTAGCTAATTGGAACACAGATCCTAAACCAGATGCCATTTCTTCTGGAGATATTTTACCATCTTTATTAATATCTAGAGCATCAAATACAGCATCAGTTCCTGCCCACTCTTCGCGAGTAATAAAACCATCACCATCTAGGTCATAGATATGGAAAATATCTTCTGCTGCATGGGTGACTCCTTCTAGGCTAGTCAAGCGATCCGCTAATAGTTTTTCCAATGATTCTAATGCTTTGGAGAAACCTTTAATTCCCTCATCCAGCTTTTGAGATGCCATCCGGTCTTCGACGTGCATCTTATCAAAAGTTTCTTTATCCATTGTGATTTTTTCTGCATCAGACTCAGCAGCTTTCTCAACAGAAAGTTTAGTAGGTAACTCACCTGTTGTTGATTCTAACTCACCTAACAAAGCAGGTGAAATAGTCAACAAGTCACAACCCGCTAATTCTGTAATTTCTCCAATATTACGGAAACTAGCTCCCATAACTTCGGTGTTGTAACCAAACTTCTTGTAGTAGTTGTAGACGCTAGTTACAGACAATACACC
>JBFRWR010000529.1:0-6101 GCA_051439685.1 Trichodesmium sp. | reverse complement strand
CCCTGTCCCCTGCGTTTTTTTCAACATAAATAAATTAGCTTCCTGCCACATTTTACTTAACTCTAATTTTTTACTTTGAAATTAGTCGCTATAATCTCCTCCTGAACCATATTTCCATTGTTCAATCAAGCGGTGATAATAATAGTCTTTTACTAGGGGACTTTTTATTAGCAAAGATTCTATTGCTCCTCCAACTGGATATAACAATGTATAAATTCCTAAGTTGAAATAATGTCTCATCCAATCTAACAAATTTTCTATACCAACTTGAGGGATAATTTTAATGACTAACTCAGGTTGTTTTAAGGAAGTAATAAGTAAAGTCTGTGCTAAAGCAGGAAACTGTACCACATCTTGTAAAAAAGGTTTAAGTACAGGTTCACCTAGTTTTTCCATTACCTGAAATACTCCTGCCAATAATTGATTAATTTGATGTGGTTCAACTTTTTGATTTACCCCTATACTCATGGAACGTTGAAATAACCAAGTTACTGATACATTCGGTTGATAAGGTTGCAAAAGTGCCAGAGAATTTGCCGATAAATTTTCAGTTTTCAAAGCTTCATTAATACCTACAGTTAGACGTTTCAAGTGACGTACCATAGCTCCAAAACCGCCAAAACTTAAAGGAGATTGACTTCCGCTACTATCTCCTACTGGCAAAATACGATTCCAAGGGGTTTTCAGGGGACTTTGACGATAACAAGGAAAGAAACCAAACAGGGCACGTTGAAAGGTAAGTTGACTAAGTTCGACTTTTTGATATTCAGGTAATAGACGTAGATATTCTTCAAAGAAAAATTCCAAAGAAAATCTATCTGGATGAGCATCTAGATAAGTAAATAAATAAGTAGTTCGTCCGTCTC
Organism: Trichodesmium sp.; assembly: GCA_051439685.1. Taxonomy (GTDB): domain Bacteria; phylum Cyanobacteriota; class Cyanobacteriia; order Cyanobacteriales; family Microcoleaceae; genus Trichodesmium. Next base: position 5,235 of record JBFRWR010000529.1, on the reverse strand, counting down.
TAGCGGGAAATGCTTCCCAAAAATATTGACAGTGATTTTGTACAGGAGTGAACGAGGCAAAAATATCTCCTGTATCATTTTTTGGATATCCAGTAGCACAAGTACCTACCACTAAACATACAGCATCAGGTTTTTTGCCTTCCCTTGCTTGTTTAACAATGGGAGAAAAATGTCCCATCGCATCCAGGAGTAGTCGAGTTTTGAAGGAGAGACCATTGCTAGTCTGGATATTTACCCCATTAGGATAAATAGTTGCTGTTTCATAAGCTGTATTTTCAAATAGTTGACCACCTGCTTCCAGAAATTGCTTTTTTAGGGTTTCTAGAAGATAAACTGGGTCTACCCCGATATTCAAAACATCTTTTACCCAAATATCAGGGCTATCTGGAAAGCTAATTCTGGCTGGATTGTATTTAGTAGCGATCGCTGTTTCTAGTTCTTCTGGAGAGAGGAGGTTTAATTCTACAAATGTTTCTAGTTCTTTGCGGGAAATATTCCACTCTTGTGTTCTACCTTTGAGGATACCTCGTTCTAAAAGTGCAACCCGCCAACCTTTTTTTACCAAGGTAGCACCAATCAGGATACCAAGAGTACCTCCACAAATTACTACATCCCAGGTAATATTTTCTAATGATTTATTTTCTGTCTTAACAGTAGTAGGAATAGGATGATTTTCTTGTCTCAATTTTTGCCACATTTCATCTACTCGTCGCAGACCTTCTATGGGGTTTCCTGGAATTTGTGAGAGAATTTGTTCTGTTAATGACATAATTTTTTATATGATTATTTTCGATCTTATTAATTTAATTATATTTCAGATATTTCCTCAGCTAGAAAATCATAACTTTTAACTACATATAGCAATCAGTTGTGATTTGTGAGAATTTGTAATATTTTATCGTAGGAATTTGGTTGAAAAACCCTAGCTAAGAAGGGGTTTGGAGACCAAACCCCTACATTTTTTTCTCACATCTCATTCCTGATTGCTATATATATAGCAATCCTATTTTATTCGTGGTAAAAATCCTACTGCTTTTTAGGGAACAGGGAACGCTTAACTGGGAACAGCTAAGAGTTTCAGTTTTTTTATTTACTTTTTGATTACCCGTAACCTATCCGCGGATTGCTATAAGAAATATCATATATAGAAATCTTATTTGAGTTGTGAGATATTGTAGATTTTTAGGAAATAGGGAAGAGGGAACAGATAACAAGGCAAAATTCATATACATTAATCTAATAACTGCTATTTTTTAGACGTTTAGAGAATAGTAAAATTTTCACATCTGATTCGGTGATTCCTATATAGCAATCCTATTTAGGTTGCAGTATTTTGGGAGTAGTTAGGAGTCAGGAGGAATTGGGAATGAGTGAGGAGGTCGTCGGCAGAATTATCCCTTGATTTTTCTGTCATAGTCAGCCTAAATTCCTAATTTGTTGATATTTTTAGACCAAAAAACTTAGGGTTTTTCCAGACCTAAAAAGACTTACCTTTATCTGTCAATAATTTGAGATTTATTCAGCAAACCCTAACTATTTATTGTGAATTTAAGACAGTTTGTAATCATATAATTTCTAGGATATATATTTTTTTTGATAATACTATTTATCGAATAATTATCATGTCGAAAAATCTTTAATCTATGAGCGACAGAAATACTATAACTTCTAATTTTTTTATAGGGAAAAGTGATACCTATTATCACAGGAATACAAGTATGAGAAATTTTCAAAAAGTTAGCAGATTTGAAATTAAGTATTCCCATATTTTTAATTTTAGATAATTGTCGATATCAAAATCAAAAGTCTCAAGTAGTGAAAAAATTAACTGAAAACTTAGGTATTGAGTTCTTAATATCTACCACTGTATTCTCATAACTTACATTTAATATATAGCAATCCGCCCATAGGTTGCGATAAATCAAAAAGTAGATAAAAAAGTTGAAACTCCAACCTGTTCAGTGTTCCCTTTTCGCTATTACCTAAAAATTAGCAATATTTTTGCCACTAATACAATAGGATTGCTATAGAGACTGTAGAAGCTAGGTGAAAAATAAATTTTTCTGATTTTCAAGAGTCTATCTTAACTGCTATATCTCACACACATCTGAGTCATAAATAAGAAATATAATCCTAACTAACTCTAAAATTTCAGACTCTCAAAAAACTGATATTATCACCATCTACAGTCTAGTAAACTTGAGAAGTTTGCTGAAAAAATATCTATAACTTTCCTGCTAAATAGTAGTGTCTTATTGTCTATTCCCTATTCAATGTTTTCTATTTATATTTTTTATATTTATTACTATAAAAAATATTTACATAATACCATTTTTAAAAAAGAATGTTACGAATAATAAGGGTAATAAAAAGACATTACAGGAGATGTCTCTTTGACAAAAAAGATAATTTACAACCTAAAAAACAGTATCGAAGCAATTCATTCTGACTCCTTACTCCTGACTCCTAAAAAATACCCTAGCTATTTGTAGCAAATATTTATCAATTTGCTATAAGACCAAAAATTATCTGAAGAAAAATATAAAATTCCAAATATTTAAGTGTACAAAAAAATCTTTATTTGCAGAGTATTGCTTGATAGGCGATAAAATTTTTAAGTACAGTATTTAAAAAGTTAACCTGTGGTTATACTAATTACCAAAAGTATTGCTATACTTCAGCTTGACTTCAGAAGTCAAATAATTACCAAGATTCAAAGTCTGTTTTTGACCATTATTCATCTTTTAGTATAGGTTTTTCCTGCTTTGAACCTCTCCCCCTACCTCCCACACTTCCCACACTTCCCCACCCTATCATATATAGCATTCTTTTTGAGAAATGGTATTAGATACCACAGGTAAGATAATCTAAAGTAGCTTCACCTATTTTTTCAAACTAGGATTTTCAAGTAAGTAGATATATAAAAATATTTTCCTACAATAATAGCAAATTAATATGAGGTTGCATCAAATAAAATTTTAATCAGAGTTGACTACATATTAAAGATAGACAACTTCATCAAATCATAATTATATGCAACTGTATATAAAATTGGTATGAATTAATTTGATAATAGTAGGTTTTTCAAATATATCAAATATCAAATATACACATATATTTTGTTGTTCTCCTAGAATATCTGTAAACTTATTTCTCAAAAAGTATCTGCTGCCAAAAACTAAGTTTCCAAGATTCTAAATAACTCTAGTTTTTTGCAGCACTTTAACATCTCTAGATTAGATATACTTGAAGCCTAAAATATAATAGATATAGTTCTACTGCTTCAGTTATCTACTCTTCCTCATTATTCTGATTTTCTACTTCTATTTCAGAGTTAATCTGCCTCAAATGAATGTGTTTATGTCCTAAGTTAATTTCAAATTCATCTCCTGGTTTTAATCCCATTTCTTGAGTATAGTTAGCACCTATTACTAACTGTCCATTTCTATGAACACAAGCACGGTAAGTTGCAGCACGTCCTCTTCCATCTTTAACACTGTTATCATCTAATTTTAGACCTTTTGCTTGTAGAACTGCATCGTAGAACTTAGCAAGATTAACTCGCTTCTGATCATCTTTTATAGTATAATATCCACAAGCAATAGCGGTATCTTTCTTTGAATCGTTTGAAAGTTCTTTAATTCTTTTCAACAATGCTTTACCAGTCAATTGTTCTATTTCTGTTGTTGTTTTAGCCATTTTATCCATCTAATGAAAATATTCACTCATAAACTTTAACACCTACATCGCCTAATATCAAGTCTCTTTAATCTTTTCTTTTAAGATATTATCTAATATAAATTTTTGTAGAGTAATTCTGTGCCATCAGAGTCAGATAATTAAGATAAAAAAAGCTAATTAGTAATAAATCTATAGACTAATGATTAGATTTTTAAGTTAATAGTTAACTTTTTAATTAATTGATCTTTATGTAAATTTTTATTCAAATAATTTAAACCAATTTTTTCCCCAGCAACATATCCAAAGGAAAAACCTAAGTCACTATTAACTAGACTTGATTTCTGAATTTTACTTTTTACACCTTCTTGTTTTAAATATGCTTGAATAGCTAAAGTATTTTTTTCAAACATTGAACGGACAACGATAGCTGATTTTGAGTTATAATCTGCATTACTAGCTATCCCTTTTTCTTCCATATATTTTTTGTGCTGTTCTAATCTTTGTCTTAATCTAGTTGCACATCCTACTCGAAAAGCATTAATAAAAGCTCTTCCTTTACCTCTATGTTGTTTAACTAATTTATCAACTACAGCGGTTAAATATTGATAAAGAGACTTAGATACTATAATATTAGTTTCTGTTCCTACTAATCTCATTTCACCTGTAGAAGTAGAACGCATTGCTTGACATCCATTTGCATTAGCAATTCCTGCTAAAATCCACATTTTCCAGGTGACATAACGACCTGTTTTATCAACCACTCCCTTAGTAATATCTTCATTCTTGTCTTGGCCTAAGTCTGCTACACATAAATTATGTTGAGCTAATAATTCTGCTGCTTTTTGTGCAGCTAATGTAGCTTCATGTTCATTAGGTGAATTAGCAAGAGCTAGGAGTTTACTAATTTTTTCTAGAAGATTCCTATTAACCATTGCTCTAACCTTAGATATGGCATTTTATTCTCAGTTTTTTGTCATTTAACTATACCTATTCAATATTTCTTTGAGTATAGATTATCATCTCTTATATTTTTTCATGCCAAGTCAAGTAGATTAACTATTTAAAAATACTTAGTAAGTAATTAAGTTTTTTTTGAATTGACTTTAAATATAATAGCAGTAATCAGAGGTTATTTATATATATTCCCATACTGGTGAGGTACAAAATTCTTGGGTTTTAGGAAATAGGGAATAGGGAATAGGGTATAGGGAATAGGGTATAGGGTATAGGGAATAGGGAATAGGGTATAGGGAATAGGGAATAGGGAATAGGGAATAGGGAATAGGGAATAGGAAATAGGGAATAGGGAATAGGGAATAGGGAATAGGGAATAGGGAATAGGGAATAGGAAATAGGGAATAGGAAATAGGGAATAGGGAATAGGGAATAGGGAATAGGAAATAGGGAATAGGAAATAGAATACAATAGTAAGCATTCAGCTATTAGCAGTCAGCACTCAGCTTCTAGTTTTTTTTATGAATAAAGCCAGGGTTCTTTGAACTTCTACTACATTTTCAACCATAAATCTGTAAACCATATAATTTGTGTCAGGAA
>JBFRWR010000528.1:0-7254 GCA_051439685.1 Trichodesmium sp. | reverse complement strand
CAGAGTGAGTGAATCAACCAACAAAATACTACAAAAAGTAGGCTCAATGGTCTTTGGCCGGAGAGAGTAGTGGCGATTGGCACCGTAAGCGTGAGCTGCTGCTGTATGCGTACTACGGTACGGTACTGGCAATGTGGCCGTATTGCCTAACGGCAATACTTCGTAAACGAGCAATGTGGAAATCGTGGTTTTAACCCGATTTGCAGCTCCTCTAAAGAATCCACGCGACTTTAGTCCGTGGAGTGTCAAACTACTTACTATTGTGGTAGTCCTGCATAGTCATGGAAAATAGTAGGGACGTTGCATGCAACGTCCCTACTACCGTGTCTCGTAACAAAAATAATTAATCCACTACCATTACTATGTACCACCACCACTATCGTTACTGAAACTTTTAATTTTCAATTTGGCAATCAACTCTTCTTTAATCCTACCCATAATAGAAGTTTCATCTAAAGATGCCAAAATATTGGTTACTACTGCTTTCGGACCTTCCTCTCCCCAAGATGCACCGTTAGCAAGATAAGTTTTTGTCACTTGTCCTATTCCATAGGATGATAAACCTGCTACTGTTGCTTGACTTAATGCTACAGACAAGTAAGGTCCTAAAGATAACCCACCCGTAACAGGTGTAGCTAAACCTAATAACCCTTTCACAGAACTTAGTCCCATGTTTGCCACTAATTCACTAGCACTAATACCACCCATACTAATAGCTATCTTTTGGAGTAAATCTATTGCTCCACTAGGCTGCATTTTAATTCCATACAACTTCGATAAAGTCAATATCATGGCTATATCAATTATTGTGCCACTAATAATATCTACTACAGTTAAAGGGTTAAGAGCGATCGCCATTGCTTTAGTTATTGCTCCCTTCCAGATTACTTGGTTTGCGCTTTGAGAGCGAATTTCAACTTTCCGGCGTACTAACTGTTCATTTACATTATCAGCATAGAGCATACTATTCAGGGCAACCAAAGATTTACCTTCTTTGTCTAGTATTTCTAATACTTTGAGTTTTAAATCTTCTACTTGAGGTTTACCCCGCACCATCTCAACCTTAAGACTACCATCTGTACCTCGTGTTGCCTTAGCCATGAGTGGAGAAGCTGCTGCCATAACTACTTCATTTGCTGAAAGTAATTCACGGACTCGCTCATCTCTAATTTTATTGTATATAGCTAATCTGTCTGCTTCTGGATATTGGTCTATTTTGTTAAAAACTAGCAAAATTGGTTTTCCAGCATCTCGTAAATTAGACAAAGCTTCATATTCTACTTGAGTAATATCCCCTGCTACGACAAATAAAAGTAAGTCTGCCTGTTTTGCCACTTGCTGGGCTATCAACTCTCTAGTTTCTCCATCTACTTCATCTATACCAGGAGTATCAATTAATTCAACTTGAGATATTCGATAGGAAGTTACAGAATTTTTAGATGATGATTCTATTTCTGTTAACTTCTCTGCCCCTAATTGCCATTGTCTAATTTCTGTAGTTTTGGTGACACCATGAATTGGGCCTGTTTCAAATACTTTTTCTCCTAATAAAGCATTGAGAAGGGAAGATTTACCTCTACCTACCATGCCAAATACAGCAATATAAACAGAGGCTTTTTCTAATTTTTCTAACATTGATTCTAACCCGGAAATTTCTGAGTCTAATCCTGCTCTTTCTTCGGGAGTTAAATCTAGATTAGTGACGATATCTTTTAAAGCATCTTTAGCGTTGGATATGTTAAGCTCTGCTTGAATATCTGCAAAGCTTAATATTGTTTTGTCTAGTTCTTGATCTAGATTCATAGTATCGTATTTTTTGAGTGATAATTAATGCCTAATATATAATTCTTTTATGATTACTTATCCTTCAGAGGTATTTCATTCTCAATAATTAATTTTAAGCATTATCAGAGGGCAATATAACTACGTTGAAGGTAAGGTTTATAATTTTTAGTAGAGAAAAGAAATACACTAAATAATCTTTTGCTCATTAAAATCTAATATATATTTAGAGGCAAATAGTAAAAAAATGTACAAATGGTTTTATAGTAAAGTGATACAATCACTTAGCATACTAATAAATTCAAATCAGACAAAGCCAGGATTTTTTTTGATAATCTAAATAAAATTTCACCTATTTAGGTAATAAAATTATCGTTTATGAACAGGTAGAGTATCTTGAAATAAGATAAGATGATACATATATTTAATATAATTCAATCACAATCAATACTAAAATATGTTTTATTTTAGGTAAATATAGCAATCCGCGCATAGGTTGTAATAAGTTTCATTTCACAACAGTTGAATTCAACTGAAAGCATGAGAAAATTCTGATTCCTGACTCCTAACTACCACTAAAATAGTACAAATAAAATAGGATTGCTATATATTTATAAGTTATTAGGTGAAAAATAATTGCCTTGATTTATTCATACTTATTCCGTTTTCCCTATATCTTTATTTATCTTTGTTAATAATTCAATTTCTCAACTAAAGCTGTATTAAATTTCATTTAAACTAATTCATAGATAATATAAATTTGTCTTTTTGATAAGAGCGGAGTCAGGATTTGCCATACTGACAAAACCTTGACGAGTATCTGAAGTATATTTTTTATATCACACTTATTTAAAGTAAAGCTTTAATAAAATTGTTTTTTACGCCTTGCTGCGACTGCCTTTCTTTTTCGTTTTTCTTGAGGGGTTTCAAAGTATCGACGCTTTTTCACATTTGCAAGTATACCTGCTCTGGAAACTTGACGTTTAAATCGTCGGAGGGCCGGCTCTATACCTTCATTTTCACCGAGTAATACTTGGGTCATTACTTTCTCGAATCTTTTTGACTTAACCTATAATTAATATGTTAATTTTTGACCTCTAGCTGAAAGCTAAGGAAGTATTTAATTCTTATGATATAACAATTTAGTCGTTAATAGATTTAATCTTTTAATGTTTACTGTATGTTTGATAGATTTTATATATCTACAAATATTGAAGGGGATGGAATTAAGTTAGGGTTTTGCTATACTCCATATCTTAATTTTTAATATTTTCTGATTATCTTGTAACTTAATTTACTATTAGCTTGTTCAGAAACTTTTTAAATCTTCTAACGAATAAAAGATAAGTCAATTCTTCCAAAGTTGGTACTTAAGGCAACTTGCATATTTTCTAAGGCTTTTACTAACCACATAACTGCTTCTCTACTATGTGATTCATAATGATTAAAAAGTATAGCAAATCGTTTTTCTAAGTATGGTTTTACTCTATAACAAACCAAAACTATTTTAAGTAGAAGACTGGTAGTTTCTACTGGTCCCATATTAGACATTAAATTTAGAAATAAAAAGTGTTGTGGTTTTTTGATACTTTCTACAACTAAAAAGCCTAACATTTGATTACAAGTTCTCATTAGTAAAAAGTCGTTAAACTGTTTGTCGTCACTATGAGACATAGTATTTTTTAGTTGTTTATATAGTTTATCTTTAAATTGATACTTGATATATTTTGAATCTACATCAAAGGATGTACTTAAGTATTCATAGAAACTTTCTTTAAAGCAGCGATAAGATTGAGGTTGCCTCGCATGAGTTAGGAAACTTTTGGCATAATCTCTGTAGTTATTTCCATTTTCAACTTTACCTATAAATTGTTTAACTGCTGATAATAACTCCTGATCTTTTAGAAGAGTAGGGTTGTGAATTTTGCTTGTTTTATCCCTAGTAGAGTCTGTAAATTTGGAAGAAGTTATTATTTTTTGTCTAACTTGATGAGTTATATATTGAGATAAATCAATTTCAAATTTTCTCTGTTTATATCGTTGAATCTTTTTGATATCTTGCTGATGTTCATAACTACTATCTGATGTAACTAAACAATGTTGGTATAGATAAGGATAGCGGGGAATTAGAGTTCTTAATGGTTCAGCTAAAGCACTTTCAGTATTTTTACAACTTATTGGTTGTTGATTAATTAGTTCGGCAAAACGTTTTAAAGTTAGATATTGTTCACTTTTGATAAATCCTTGAACCAGTTGAGATAGTCTTTTGCTATTGCGAGACCCATAATAGCGTGATTCTGGTTTGTTTTTAATCCCATCAAACATTTTAATTAAATCAACTAAAACATTGTTTTTATAGTTATAGGGTCGTTTTCTGTTAATCAGAATATGACAGCAGCGATTTAGAATAAAATTAAATTCTTCTTCAACTTGTACGGATGTTACAACTTTCTCTAGAGCTTGAGATACTAATTTGTCAGGATATCCATAACCATTAATAAATAAAATTCTAAATCTTTCAATTATTTGTTCTGAGGACTCTCGATCTATCAATTCCAGAAAATGGTCATAGATGTCCTGCTCATATTGGGTATTTTTTTTATATTCATCCATAAGTTTTTTCATTTTATGTAGTCTCCAATTTAATTTTTTTCATTTCAGTTCTATTAGGTATGACATATTACTATTCTGTTGTTTGTAGTGAGTTGTCTAATGGAGTGACCAATAGATAGCTATTTACTTTACTACATCTAGTAGTTTATATCTAGATTTTTTCTAAGATGATTCCAGAACAGGCACAACTTAAGACTGGGATTACACAGTTTACTAATTCGTATAGCTACAATTATCTTGAAAATTTACTGGATTTTTATGAAGTTTTGGTAAAGATTCTGCGGAAATTATGTAGATTTTGATAAATTTCTGTTATCAATTTTGAACTAAATATATTTGTTTATTTGGTTTTGATAATTATTATAATTACCAAAAATCAGATTTTGATTGAGAAAGAAAAGGATAGTATCTTTTTTTTGTAATCTCTGTCTAAATCTTGTTTGAGATTAGATTAATCAAGTTTCCAGGAGTTTGCTTTATCTAAGTTTAAATGTATGACAAAGTTGGAAAACATAAAAAAACTAGACTTTTGATCATCATTTAAAGTTTTTATTTGACTTCAGTTACTTAGTTATACTTAGAAAGTAACTTAGCTTTAACAAAACCAAACCATCTTATACAATTATTACACATATTTGAGTAGGACTGCCAATACCTATGGTTTCTAGTATGACAATTACCGAACTAATTAAACTCTTAAGTGCTACCTCACTTAGCAATTTTAATATTCCAGAAAAAACATTAATTACAGCTATAAATACAGATACTCGTAACTTACAATCTGGTGAAGGATTTTTGGCATTACGAGGTGAGAAGTTTGATGGCCATAAATTTGTGCCGGAAGCAATCAAAAAAGGTGCTGCTTGTGTAATTGTTGAACAAGAATATACTTTAAATACTGAAGTTGAGCAAAAGTTAAATAATGTACCAATATTACAAGTAAAAAATACTTTAAAAGCTTACCAAATAATTGCTCGTTGGTGGCGAGATAGATTTGATATTCCTGTGATAGGAATCACAGGTTCGGTTGGTAAAACTACTACTAAAGAATTAATTGCTTCGGTCTTAGCTACTAAAGGCACAGTTCTGAAAACTGAAGCTAATTATAATAATGAAATAGGTGTGCCTAAAACTCTACTACGACTTTCTGCTGATGATAATTATGCTGTGATAGAAATGGCAATGCGAGGTCTTGGAGAAATAGCAGAATTAACACATATTGCCAATCCGACAATTGGCTTAATTACTAATGTTGGTACTGCTCATATTGGTCGTTTGGGTTCTGTTGAGGCGATCGCTGAGGCTAAGTGTGAATTACTTCAGGAAATGTCTTCTGATAGTATTGCTATTCTGAATTTTGATAATAAAAGGTTGATAGAAACTGCGGCTAAGGTTTGGTCTGGAGAAACTTTTACTTATGGTTTGGAAGGGGGAAATTTACAGGGAAAATTAATTGATTCTCGAACTATCAATGTTGAGGGTGTGGATTTACTTTTACCTTTACCTGGTAGTCATAATGCTTCTAATTATTTGGCAGCTTTGGCAGTTTTGAAAGTGCTTCATGGAAAAGATATTTTGACTAAAACTCTGTTTGAACTTTTGACTAATAATTTATCAGTTAAATTACCAGGGGGTAGGGCAAAAACATATGATTTAGATAATGATATTGTGATTTTAGATGAAACTTATAATGCTGGATTGGAGTCGATGATTGCTGCTCTGAATTTGTTAGTTGAAACTCCGGGTAAACGTCATATTGCTGTGTTGGGAACTATGAAAGAATTGGGAGATAAATCTGTTTTATTCCATCAACAAGTTGGTAATGTTGTAAGAAATTTGGATATTGATGGTTTATTTATTTTGGCAGATTTTGAGGAAGCAGAAGCAATGGCGAATGGTGCTGCTGGTTTGCAATTTATAGAGGTAGAAGATATTAGTTCTGATGATGCTCATCAGAATTTAGTTAGACATTTACAAGAGTTTTTACAACCAGGCGATCGGGTTCTTTTTAAGGCTTCTCATTCTGTGGAGTTAAATAAGGTAGTTCAGCTTTTAATTAATAAGTAATGTATTTCTAGCACAGGCATCTTGCTTATTATATTAAAGGTCTATCTGACTCAATTGCTGAGAAACTGTACTCTTTTTTTGTTGAACAAAAAGTCATGCGTGTAGGCGAATTAACCCATCTAAGTTTTATAATATCACAAAAATTGTGGGGATGCAGCCGTAAATCCTTTGACCCGCGATTTTTTTTTCAGGAGCTTATGAAAATGAAAATGTTGGTAATTTTCCACTGAGGAGGAATGGAAATATTTGATGAGGGAAAAGCAAGTATTTATTTGAGAAAGTTTTGGTTTGAAAAAAAAGCAGATATTGTATGAGCAATTAATTCTCTATAAACCGAAATAATTGTACACTTTGCACCAGTTTCTAAATACTGTCTTACTAAATAATGCTGGTGTAGTGTGAATGAAATTAGGTTCCATACTACTAAAAGGATGATGAATTTCCTGAAGCACCCCGCCAGATGGGGATGGATATTCAACAATTAATTATTAATAATTACCTTTTCTGTAATAGAAGGATTGAGCTAAAGGAAATTTTTTTCTTTTTTCTCCATGAATGGAGAAGCTTTATACCTTAATTTTTCGGTAAGTTTTCTGAGTATTATGTATAAACCAAGAGTATGATTCATTTTCTGAAGCACCCCCAGATGCGGATGGGTAGTAAATTTTTCTGAGTATTATGTAGGGTTTGCTGATTAAATATCAAAGTCTTTACTGATATTAGTTTTAGCCTTTTTAGAAGGTGAAAAAGTACCTAATTTTTACCTAAGAAGACTGAAAAAGTGAGTATTTT
>JBFRWR010000527.1:0-2948 GCA_051439685.1 Trichodesmium sp. | reverse complement strand
CCCTTATCACTTTTTGCTGAGTCAGACATTAGTAGCTCAGGGAATATCTATAGATAATTGGCCTCATTGGCAAGGTAAATTGCCTATATTTAAAGCAGCTATAGCTAGGAAAAAGCATTTCGATCTAGTTCACGTTCACTGGATGTACTTTAATATTAGAGGGGAGAACAAATACATCTATTTTTTCTCCTGTTTGAAGTTTCTTTTTGATGTCTTAATAACTCGTTTAGCTGGTTTAAAATTTGTGTGGACGGTACATAATTCTTTAGGTCACGATAGTAAATTTCCGGGTTTAGAATTGTGGACACGACAAATGTTTGTTAAGTTGGTTGATAGGATAATTTGTTTGAATAAAACAACCGTAGAAACCATCACTAAAGAATATAAATTTAATCCGGCAAAAGCTATAGTTATTCCCCATGGTCATTATCGAGATGTTTATCAGAAAGCAGTTGATTTAGCAGCAGCAAGAAAAGAGTTAAATTTGCCAGAAACTGGGAAAATATATCTAAACTTAGGTGTGTTGAAACCTTATAAGGGGATCGAAAATTTATTGCAGGTTTGGCAAGATAATCAGGATATTTTTGCTGGTGATACTTTGCTAATTGTTGGTAAACCTTCCGATGAAAATTACGCCAAAAAATTACAAGAGTTAGCAACAGGAATGGAGGGAGTAATCATATATCCCCAGTTTATCGAGAATGACAAAATTCACTTATATTTTAGTGCTGCAAATGTAGTAGTTTTACCATTTAAAAAGATTTTAAATTCTGGTAGCTTGATTTTGGCTATGTCTTTTGGCAAACCAGTTATTGCACCTCGTTTAGGTGGGTTATTAGAAGTGGTAGGAGAAGCAGATGAATTGTTATACGATCCAGAGGATAAAGAAGGTTTGCTGAAGGCAATGCAGAAAAGTACCAAAATTGATTTGGATCAGTTGAGTCGGTTGGTAGAAAAAGCTTGCGATCGCCTAGATTGGAATTTAATTGGCCAAGAAACACTTAAAGTTTACCGCTCAGTTATTCAAAAAGGTTCTTAACTGCTGGTTCAATTTTCTTGGCCACTGCTTCCCAGGAGTATTCTGCTTGTACAAGTTCGTAAGCAGCATTAACTAATTTTTTCCCCAAAGATAAATCTGACCAAAGTAGAGAAATACCATCAATAATTCCCTCAACATCATCTCTAATTAATAAATGTTCACCATTTTTAGCATTTATTCCCTCCACACCTTTAGTGGTAGTAACAACTGGCCTACCTGCAGCAAAAGCTTCTAAAATTTTCAGACGAGTACCACTACCCTCAAATAAAGGTGTCACAACAACACTAGATACAGCTAGATAAGGTTTAACATCAGGGACAGTACCAGTACAGATAATATTAGGATACTTTTGGGTTGCTAGTACAAATTCTTGAGGTGGATTTTTTCCTACTAATAATAATTGGCATTCTGGATAAATATCTCTGAGGCGTGGATAAATTTTATCAATCAGAAAATTAGCTGCATTAAGATTGGGTTGATAGTCAAAAGAACCAATAAATATTAAGGTTTGTTCGTTAAATTTTACTTCAGTGGGAGGGGAACAATTGCCATTTTTCACATTTTCATAGCTATTGACATTAATACCATTAGGTATAACATAGGGATGTATTTTATTTCCATAAATATTTTGTAATAGCTTAACATCTTGTTCGCTACAAGCCCAAACTTGATCGGCTTTATGAACTAAGTTTCCTTCCTTTGATTGAATATTGAAAAGTTGGAATTTAGTTTTTAGTCTTTGTTTCCCATTAGTCAGCAACATAGATTTTTGACGAAAGAGGTCTGCTTCTACATTATGATCGTCAAAAATAATCTGACATTTATGACATTTAACTATAGGTAAATATTGACAGGTAATGAGATGAGAAATTACTACTAACTGTGGTTGAAATTTGATCAGCAATTCATCTAATTTTCTAGCTGCTAAACGACTATAAGTTTCATCAAAAATAGTATATACCCAAGGAAATTTTCTCAAAAGCTTCTTTTCTATTCTTTCTACTAATGAACCTCTTGTGTTGACATTGTGGTGATACCATAAACTAATATCGGGGATAGTTCGATCTTTAGGGTTAGTGTAGGAAAGAGAAAAAATTGCTACCTCACCATATTTTTTCATCAAGTTAATATTTTGCCAGTCCCGGAGGGGCGCACCTGCCATTGGTGGATAGGGCAGTTGACTAACTATAAATAAAGTCTTGAATGAATCCATAGTCACTACTAGGTTTCTCCTATAATTAGAGGAAAGCTTTTCTAATTATATAATAGAAACAAAAATTATTTTTTATTAGTAGAAAATACTTTGAATCAACATAAAATTAAAACTAGAATTTTTTTGGTTGGTTGTCCACGTTCGGGAACAACCTTACTACAAAGTTTATTAGCTGCTCATCCAGATATAGCTTCTTTCCCCGAATCTCACGTTTGTCCTGCTATCTTTCTAGATCGTAGTCCAAAAAGGCAAAAATTCAGGCTAGTATCAAAGTTTGCTTATGGAAAGTTAGAAAAATTTCTGAGAGAAATTAGCCAAGAGGAAATGAAACAGTATTTACCCAAATTTGGTTTATTTCCGAGTCAATATGCTTACTCATTTATCAAAATTTTAGACATATTAACCGAACAACAAAATAAAACCATCTGGCTAGAAAAAACTCCTGGTCACATCCGCTATATTAATTACTTAGAAAAGTGGGTAAAAAATGTAAAATTTATTCATATCATTCGTAATGGTGCAGATGTAGTAGCTTCCCTTTTTGAGGTGACTAACCAACATCCTAAAGTTTGGAGTGGTGGTTGGAATATTGATAAATGTATTCAACAGTGGATTGAGGATGTAAGCTTAACTCAAAGTCATTTATCTAAGTCTAATCATACTCTTGTAGAATATGAAAAGTTAGTAGAAAATCCC
>JBFRWR010000526.1:0-2671 GCA_051439685.1 Trichodesmium sp. | reverse complement strand
GGAGACAGGAGTTGGGAGTCATAATTTCGGTCAAATAGAATAGGGAAAAAAGTATAAAAATAGCCCCTTGCTTCATCATCTCCCCATCTCTCCAGCTAATTTTATAGAGCCACTCAGGGGTTCTATAAGCAACTTCTCTAGTTTTAGCCCTGCAAAGCAAAAAAAAGAGATCCATTTGCAGGGCTTTTTTATCAATCAGCGAAAAATTAACCTTACAGTCGCAAAGGCCAACATTTCATTATCAGGACTTACGCATAACCGCCATCTCTTGGTGCGCGTTCCCTTGCGTCTTACGCCGACGCGGGGTCGCACCGCTATCTAGTAGAGGCAATTGGCCAATTGCCCCTACTGATGGTGTACGATTGAGTATTTTTCGTAACTCCTGATTATGTGCAAAAAAATGCACAATAACTCGTCAGAAATTACATTTAGTGTTTTTTTTTGATTAAACTTGCAATTAAATGCCTTTTTCACCACTTCACAACTGGGTTGGTTAGGATATATGTAATGAAACAAGAACATTAGAAAAATTACTTTAATTAACTTGTTTGCTGGAAACAGCTAATAACAAACCATCAGGTTGCTTTGAAAAATCTACTGATAATTCGCAAGGGGATAATTATGGTTATTCGGAAAAAAACAAAACCTCAAAATCCAGTTACATCATTATTAGCTGTGCAGGAACTTAGACAAAAAGAACATTTGTTGGGACTTATTTTAGAACAGGTTCATCAGTCTTTAAATTTGGATGAAATATTAGAGACTATAGTAGAGTCGGTACGGCTTTTTTTGGAATGTGAACGTGTGGTAATTTATCGTTTCTTAGAAGATGGAAAAAGCATTGTCGAAAAAGAATCTGTTGCAGCAGGTTACAGTCCAATGTTAGGTAAAATTATTGACGACCGATGTTTTTCAAATACAAATATAAAACCCTATGAACAAGGTTATATCGATCAAATAGATGATGTAGAAAGCTTAAAGGTAAATGAATACCATGCCAATTTACTTAGACAGTTTCAAGTGAAAGCAAGTATGGTACTGCCAATCTTAATTAATCAAGAAAAGGAAAAACAAGCTTCAGATAAGACTGCATGGGGGTTAATCATAGCTCATCAATGTAGTCATAAACGACAGTGGCCAAGATTAGATAGTGATTTATTAAAACGTTTGGCAACTCAGACAGCGATCGCTATTCAAAAAGCTGAACTTTTTCATGGTTTAGAAAAAAGAAATCAAGAATTAGAAAAAGTAGCTTATATTGATAGTTTGACAGGAGTTCCTAACCGTCGCCACTTTGAAGAAAAATTCCATGAAGAATGGAAAAGGTTAATACGAGATAATACTTCAATGTCAGTAATTATGGTAGATGTAGATTATTTTAAGCTCTACAATGATACTTATGGTCATCAACAGGGAGACAAATGTTTACAACAGGTAGCTCAAGCTATAAGTAGAGCAGTCAAACGACCAGCAGATTTTGTCGCTCGATATGGTGGAGAAGAGTTTGTGGGTGTGTTGCCAAATACTCCTATAGAAGGAGCATTAAAGGTTGCAGAAAATATCAGAAAAGAAATTGAAGCTTTAGAAATTCCTCATACAACTTCGGCAGTGAGTAACTGGGTGACAAGTAGTTTAGGAGTGGCAAGTAGTCACTGGTCTAATGAATCTAATCCTGAGATGTTGCTACAAGCAGCAGATATGGCTCTTTACAATGCTAAAAAAGCTGGTAGAAATCGAGTTGAAACATCTAAATCAGCAGATGTTGTAGGAGTTAATTTAGATGTAAAATATGCAGCTAATTTATTAACAGCTAAAGTATTTGAATATGCAAAATATTCTCGAAATTTAGTTGGCAAACTATCTCGCCTAGAATTGCTCAAACAAGATAAAATTATTAGTTCTAGTAACTGGAAAAAAGCTTCTATGAACATAGGAAATTTCCAGAAAAAAACCGTCAATTTTCATCAATATATATTGGATAATTTGACTAACTATTTCCCTAATAAATACGGCAAATTTGTCATTAAAAATTTTAACTTTAGTGGAATGTTAGTCAATCATAAGTTAGTTAAATTTCTAGGATATCAAAGCTTTCATAATTTCATAAGGTATTTAGAATATAAATTTCAATGGTACAAAACGGGGGTGATTTTTGTTAATACAGCAGATTCCGGGCAAATGATGTGCAGGGTAAATGGTAAGAGTATTGTAGTGCGGGCAAGATGCCCGCAAGAGTGTACCTGATAATAACGGAAAGTGCTGTAAGTTTTATAGCGCTACGCGCTAGGGAGTAGGGAGTAGGGAATAGGGAGTAGCAGACTTTTCAAGGGTTCTAGGATTTAGAAATGTCCTAACCGTGTCGGCGTAGTGCTATATCAATCATCAAATACCTGCTTGCTTACTTGGCAAATCCAAATGCTTCTCTAGTAATCATATTTAGGATATTAAGTTATAGGAAATAGCTATCAAATAGACTAATTAAACTTGATATTAATCCCATACCTACCCCTACGGTTTTTTCTCACAAATAATTTCATATTGCTATATATAGAACCCCTAAGCGGCTCTATAAAATTAGCTGGAGAGATCGGGGGACGGGGATATGGGGATATGGGGATATGGGGAGATTGGGGCTATTTTTATACTTTTTTCCCTATTCTATTTCACCGAA
>JBFRWR010000525.1:0-2983 GCA_051439685.1 Trichodesmium sp. | reverse complement strand
GGGAGATGATGAAGCAAGGGGCTATTTTTATACTTTTTTCCCTATTCTATTTGACCGAAATTATGACTCCCAACTCCTGGCTCCTGTCTCCTGTCTCCTGTCTCCTGTCTCCTGTCTCCTGTCTCCTAATTCTCACCTTTGCGGAGATACCAAATGGTTTCTATAGAAGCCCTAACAGTATCTCCAGTTGATTTTATCTATCGGACGATGGATACTGCTTTACCTGGTCATCCCTACATTAAATCAGCTCTAGATATGGCTTGTTAGGATATTCTGGGTAAAGCAACTGGTCTAGGACTTTGCGAGCTGTTTGGCAGTCGTCTCGACCAAGCTATAACCATTCAAAATGTTGTTTGAATATCTTTCTACCGGAGTCGATCTCAATACTAAAGGCTTGAAGCTATGAAAAACTGGTTATTACCAACATTAGCAGCAATTTTTTGTTGGGGAGGTTGGGCTTTCTTGCCTAAGTTTTCTAGTGAATATATTAGTGCTAGAAGTGCAATTGTTTACCAAGGGTTAGGGGGAGCGATCGTTGCTTTACTGGTTCTTTTCAATCTCAATAATCACTTAGAAACTCATCTCCAAGGTGCTACCATCTCCATAATTGCCGGGATGCTCAATTTCTTAGGGGTACTATTCTATATTAAGGCGATTTCTCAGGGTTCAGTGGCAATCGTTTCTACTCTATCAGCTCTTTATCCTCTAGTTGTCATTGCCCTGGGGTTTATTTTCTTGAACGAAACATTGACAGTTCAACAGGTAACTGGAATCTGCTTTGCCCTAATTGCGATCGCCCTAATTGCTACATGATATCAAATACGGTAGTATTGCTGTAAATGGCAGAAAAATCAAGGGACAATCTATCTCTTCTATAATTCGTATTCCTTCTGATTCCTGACTCCTGACTCCTAACCTCATCCATAAGACTTTTTCTTTCCGCCCTAGTTAAGGTTAGTAGGTGGCATAATACCACCAAAAACTAACCAATTGCTAGACAGATATTAGGGATAAAAGCTCAATTGAGGCAAACCCAGAGTTTCTTCCCAACCCATCATCAAATTCATA
Organism: Trichodesmium sp.; assembly: GCA_051439685.1. Classification (GTDB taxonomy): domain Bacteria; phylum Cyanobacteriota; class Cyanobacteriia; order Cyanobacteriales; family Microcoleaceae; genus Trichodesmium. The sequence continues at coordinate 1,915 of JBFRWR010000525.1, read as the reverse complement.
CACTGAATTCCTTGTCCAGCTTGACCTTTGATCAGATTATCAATAGCTGACATAATAATCACTCGATCGGTACGATGATCCACCTCAATCCCAAGATAACAGAGATTAGTACCACAAGCCCACTTAGTTTGAGGATAAGTACCACTGGGCAAAACTCTTACCCAAGGGTAATTCCGATAAAAAGCATTATAAATAGTTAGTAAATCTTCTCGCACTAACCCAGGGTCTCGGAGAGTACCATAGACTGTAGCTAATATTCCCCGTACCATTGGCATTAAATGAGGAGTAAACTGCACCTTCACATCATAACCTGCTAAGTCGCTACAAATTTGTTCAATTTCGGGAGTATGTCTATGACTAGCTACTCCATAAGCACCAATAGAATTATCAGCCTCAGCTAATAATAAGTTAATAGCTGCTTTTCGACCACCTCCAGATGTGCCTGACTTCGCATCAATAATTGCTGTTTCTGGTACAATTAAACCTTGCTTGAATAAAGGAGCAAGAGCTAAGAGACTAGCAGTAACATAACAACCAGGGCAACCAATAAGTTGAGCATTAGCTATGCGATCCCGATACAATTCTGGTAAACCATAAACAGCAGTAGCAGCTATTTTTTTATCTGTGCGTTCTCCACCATACCAAGATTGATAAGTTTCCAAATTAGCAAACCGATAGTCAGCAGATAAGTCTAAAACTTTACATCCCTTTTCTAATAGGGTGGGTGCCATTTTCCAAGCTAAACCATTAGGTAGGGAGAGAAAAACTACTTGACATTTACTAGCAATTTGATCCAAGTCTATTGGCTCTACCTTTAAATCCACAGAATGATTCAAGTGAGGGTAAATTGCAGAAAAAGGTTTTCCTGCACTACTATCTCCTCCCAAGTAAACAACTTCAACTTGTGGATGATCCTGCAGAAGTTTGATAAGTTGCACCCCCCCATAGCCAGAAGCACCTACAATTCCTATAGGCACAGGTGCTGATTCTTTCATAATATTAACTCCTAAATAATTTTAAGTACCAAAAAAATTAACTTTTGCTGCATTTTAGTACCAAATTTTCATTTTGGTGGTATTTAATGTTTTGTTTTATGATTTATCTCTTATTTATGAGTTGAAAAGTGATTGTAAAAAGTCTTATATTATAGCACTACGCATTAAAATTAGGAAATTTCTAAACCTTGAATTTTTTTAACAGTCTTCTATTCCCTATTAACTATTCCCTATTCCCTAGCCCGCTATATATCAAATTTGATTAATTAACGATCAACTTTAAGTCAAATGGCCAGATTGAATATAAAGAATTGTTATTTGACCATTAATTTGTAGATAAAAATATTATAAACTTTTTCTTGGTAAAAAATAGTAGTTATTACAGAAAAAAAATATCTTCCCAGCGAAGTATTATTCGTCATATTAAGGACCATTGAGAGATGCTGCTGACTCTTCTCCTCAGTTTGGCGATCGCATAACTTATCAAATGGATCCAGCAAATGGTACAGAAGCACTCAAAGAAATTCAGCTTGATATAGCTGAAGGAGTGAATATGCTAATGGTGAAACCTGCTTTTGCTTATATGGATATTATTTGGCGAGTTAAGGAAGCGACAAATTTACCAGTAGCTGCTTACAACGTCTGTGGAGAATATTCTATGGTTAAAGCTGCTGCATTAAATGGCTGGATCGATGAGCAAAAAGTAAGTTATGGAGACAATGACAAGTTTTAAACGTCCTGGTATCGATCTAATTTTAACCTACTGGACCGACACAGCTAAAATGGTGCATTAGGGAGTAGGGGAGTAGGGGAGTGAGGGAGTAGGGGAGAAAGATTTTTTTTGGGTTGAGGAAACGAAACTCAACCTACTAGACTGACACAGCTAAAACTGTCCAATAGAGTTTTGTTTCTAGCTGTCT
>JBFRWR010000524.1:0-2721 GCA_051439685.1 Trichodesmium sp. | reverse complement strand
ACAGGAGACAGGAGACAGGAGACAGGAGACAGGAGACAGGAGACAGGAGACAGGAGACAGGAGACAGGAGACAGGAGACAGAATTTCGGTGAAATAGAATAGGGAAAAAAGTATAAAAATAGCCCCAATCTCCCCATATCCCCATCTCCCCGTCCCCCGCTCTCTCCAGTTAATTTTATAGATCCGCTTAGGGGTTTTATAATACAAAAAAACTCTAAATAACTAAATAACTATGACTAAAAAAACTACTCGACGTAACTTTATAATGACCAGTGTTGCTGTTACAGGTGGCATCATCGGTGGTGCTGCCATGAATAAACAAACTCAGACGAAAGTGGCATCTGTAGAACTCCCAACCACATCCAAAATGCCAGAGCGAATATTAGGCAAAACTGGTGTCAGAGTGCCACTTTTAGGTTTAGGAGGAGCAGGAAGAACACCTGTAGACAAAAGTGGGAAAGAAAAAGAGGCAGTAGCAATAATTGAAGCTGCTCTGTCTTTGGGAATTAGATATTTTGATAGTGCCGCTAGTTACGGTGCAAATGAAGAACATCTAGGAAAAGTTTTGCCTGCTTATAGAAAGGATATATTTTTGGCAACTAAGACAGGAAGACGCGATCGCGATGGAGCATGGCGAGAGTTGGAGCGATCGCTAAAAAGGTTAAATACGGACTATCTTGACTCGTGGCAGTTACATCATGTTTCGTTTATGGAAACTTTAGACGATATTTTCAGTTCCCAGGGTGCTATTAAAGCGATGGAGGAAGCAAAGGAACAGGGGATAGTCAAGTTTTCTGGAATTACTGGTCATCACGAACCGGATGTTATTGCGGAAGGGTTACGCCGTTATCCGTTTGATACGACTTTGGTTACTATTAATGCTGCGGATAAACATCATCCGCGACCTTTTGCTCCCACAGTATTGCCAGTAGCGCAACAAAAAAATGTGGGTGTTATTGGGATGAAAATACCTGCTTACGGTAGGTTACTGAAACCGGGAGTTTTGAATATGCAAGAGGCGATGGGATATGTGTTGTCCTTGTCTGGGGTGCATTGTTGTATTGTAGCTACGGAGTCGGTGGAGATGTTGCAGTCAAATGTGAGAGTAGCTCAACAGTTTCAGCAGTTAAGTCAGCAGGATATGGGAGCGATCGAGAAGAAAACAGCTAATGTTTGGCAGGAGAATACTTTTTTTCGCGCTTGGACTTGAGATCAGGAAGAGGTTGAATAGTAGTTTGGGTTAATGCAATTTAGCTTGTATTCCATAGAGATAGAAAAAACCAGGCTACTAAAATAGATGCTGTTGCACTTATCCAAGAGAAGATTTCTAGGTAGTAACGAAACCCAGCAGATACAGATATAGGTTTTTGTTGGGTTGCGCTTATGAAGTGCCCGATATTAAAAAAAATCAATGTTCCCAGTGCGAGCATCTTGCTCGCGATAGGTGTAGATAATTCTGAATCATAAATGCTAATAGCTAAATCCTGATATTACCAAATTAGTTCCATATCTAACACAAATCCAGGCAAAACATCTTCACCAAATAATGTTTGAGGTGCATCTAATATTTCTACTTCTTTACCAAGACGATCAACTTCTACTTGCCGATTTTTTCGATTAATTAACCAACCCAAACGCATCCCATTTTCCAGATATTCTTGCATTTTTTCTCTAGTCTCAGATAAACTATCCGAAGGTGACATTAATTCAATTAAAAAATCAGGACAAAGAGGTAAAAACTTAGTTCTTTCTTCAGGAGTTAAATTATTCCATTTTTCCATAGTTATCCAGGAAGCATCGGGAGAACGAGTAGCACCATTAGGCAACTTAAAACCTGTAGATGAATCAAATATTTTACCTAGTTTAGTTCGCCGATTCCAACTTCCTAAATCGACAAAAATTTCAGCATTATAGTTTCCAGTTTCTCCCCCAGTCGGCGACATAATAATTAAATCTCCCTTAGCATTCCGTTCAAATCTTAAATCCCGGTTTTTTTGACATAGTTGAAAAAATTGTTCGTCTGTCATTTCAATTACTGAATTAAGCTCAATCGTATAATTAGTCATTTTCCCCCTTTTTGACTTTAAGTTAATTACCAAATTAGTTCCATATCTAACACAAATCCAGGCAAAACATCTTCACCAAATAATGTTTGAGGTGCATCTAATATTTCTACTTCCTTACCAACACGATAAACTTCTACTTGCCGATTTTTTCGATTAATTAACCAACCCAAACGCATCCCATTTTCCAGATATTCTTGCATTTTTTCTCTAGTTTCAGATAAACTGTCCGAAGGTGACATTAATTCGATTAAAAAATCAGGACAAAGAGGTAGAAACTTAGTTCTTTCTTCAGGAGTTAAACTATTCCATTTTTCCATTGTTATCCAAGAAGCATCGGGAGAACGAGTAGCACCATTAGGCAACTTAAAACCTGTAGATGAATCAAAAGTAATCCCTAATTTTTTTCGTCTATTCCAGATTACTAAATCAGCAGCAATTTCTAGATTACGATTTCCAGTTTCTCCCCCAGTCGGCGACATAATAATTAAATCTCCCTTAGCATTTCTTTCAAATATTAAATTACGGTTTTTTTGACAGAGTTGAAAAAATTGTTCGTCTGTCATTTCAATTACTGAATTAAGCTCAATCGTATAATTAGTCATTTTTCCTCATTTTAACTTTAATTTAATTAACAAGTAAGCATTCAGCTAGCCTC
>JBFRWR010000523.1:0-4289 GCA_051439685.1 Trichodesmium sp. | reverse complement strand
ACAATTAAGGTTTAAAACCTCCCCTTTCAAGGGGATAAATCAAAAAATTTCCTTTTAGTCAATCCTATCCGTTTCCAGAAAGGGTAATTATTAATTGTATCGGCACATCGTCACATGAACATTGTTAATTACTGAATATACATTAATGCTATACTTAGGCTATACTTCAACAGTTAATTAGTTACCAAGATTTTTCGTCTGTTTTTAACAATTATTAGTTAGTATAGATTCTCACTACTTTTCCTCTCCCCCGCCTCCCACACTTTCCTACCCAATTAGATATAACAAGATTCTTGAGAAATGGTATTATATACTATTGAGGGAGGATATTTTTCTAGAAAATAATAAACTTTTTGCCTAAAGCCATAACCAGAAAATATGATTGAAACTGAAGTATACTTACATAAAATTAGCAACCAAATCCCAGAAATATTTTGTCTGGAAATTGGTGCGATGGATGGAAAGTCTTTTGACCTGTTGCACAAGTTTATTAAACAGTACAAATGGCATGGAGTTCTAGTAGAACCAGTTAAAGATATGTTTGAATTACTCAAAATTAATTACTCAGGATGTGAAAATCTTTATTTTGAAAATTCAGCAATTACAGATCGAGAAGAAATTAAACCCATCTTGAGAATTCCTATAAATATTGTTAAAAAAGGTTTAGTTCCAATATGGGCTAAGGGTATTTCATCATTTTACGATAATAGAAATGCTATTGGAGGCATGAATGGATTGCTTTATGGAGCCAAAATGGATGAAAAGTTTTTTGAGTCTTACAAAAAGTACATTGTCCAAGAAAATGTCAATTGCATTACACTAGAAAAACTTATTAGTAAATACAATGTTAACAAAGTAGATGTTTTACAAATAGATACAGAAGGTTCTGATTATCAAATATTTAAGCAGTTTGATTTGAATAAATTTCAACCCTATTTTATTAAAGTAGAAGTTGGTAATTTGCCGAGAATTGAGTACCAAGAAATCAAATCAATTCTAGAAAAAAATCATTATGATTGTGAGTTAAATAAATTAGATTTATATGCACAAAAAAAATTAGATTAGATTGGTTTTTTGAAAAAAATAATATTTCTGGAAAATTTTATAGATTTAGGGTGCATAAATACACCCTATTAATCTCTTAAAAATCTACACTAATAAACTGTGATTCTGGTAAAGCTGCAACTTCTGAAAATTCTGTGTTCAACACATATCCTAATAATTGATTTGTGCCAGCAATTCTCATAGCAGTACCTTCTAAAATACCATCATTATTCGGGTCTAAATCCTGCACTGAAATACCAGTCTTAGCTAACAGTTCTAGTTCATCGCTAAGAAATGGTAAAAGCAGATTTGCATTAATACCAAACTCATCGAAACTGTTAAAATCTTCAAAGATTAAATCAGCTTTTGTCAACCCTCCGGTTAATCCAATAATATCTTCAGCAGAGTTAAAGTCAGTAATAACTGCATTAGGTAATTCAACACTATTGGGAATTCCTGGAAGTATAGAAATAACACCACCTAAATCTTCTTCTATTCCTGCTAAGTCAGTTCTGAAAACATAGACATCACTTCCTAAACCACCTTGATAAATACCAACACCAGCATCACCAATAAGAGTATCATTACCATCACCACCAACTAATAAATCGGTACCTTTTCCCCCACGCAATACATCATCACCTAAACCACCATCAAGAAAATCAGTATCTTTATTTCCAGACAAGCTATCATTACCATCATTCCCAAACAGATCGTCTTCTCCTTTTCCACCTGAAATTGAGTCATTTACGGATGAACCATTAATGGTATCATTACCATTAAGAGCTAATACTCCTCCGGGAAAATCATTAGCTTGTTGTACTGTAAGAATGTCATTATCATCACCATCTGTTCCTAATAAACGAGGAAGTGATTCTGAAAAATCTGGGGTAAGTACCATAATTCATAAGTCTCCTAATGTGCTAAGTTTTTTTGCAGTTCCATTTTCAGGAATATGATCTATATAGCAGTTCTCGTTCTCTGTGAGGTACAGTTTTAGCTCCCCCCTCACCCCCCTTAATAAGGGGGGAACGACTTAAAAAAGGGCAACGCTTAAAAAGGCGGGAAACCTTCAAAGTCCCCCTTTCTAAGGGGGATTTAGGGGGATCGTAAATTTACCTCATCTTTATGAAAAATGCTATAACTAATAATTGATATTTAAAGTTATGTCTATTATACTCGCTAAAAATTTAAGTAAAGTCTATCCAGTAGCTATCAAAGAACCTGGAATTAAAGGAACATTGCGTCATTTTATTCGTCGCCAATACCAATATGTCAAAGCAGTTGAAAATATTTCGTTTGAAATAGACCCAGGAGAAATAGTGGGATTTCTTGGACCAAATGGTGCGGGTAAAACTACTACCCTGAAAATGCTGACAGGTTTAATTCATCCGTCTAATGGCGTAGTTAAGGTTGCAGATAATACACCCTTTGACCGCAGGAGAGAATTTTTACAACAAATTACTTTAGTCATGGGGCAAAAACAACAGTTAATATGGGATTTACCTGTGTTAGACTCCCTGAAAATTAATGCTGCTGTTTATGATGTTTCTGACCAAGAGTATCACAGACGGTTGATGGAGTTAACAGAGATGTTGTCGCTGGAGGGGAAGTTGAAGCAACCAGTCAGGAAATTATCTCTGGGAGAACGAATGAAAGCAGAATTAATGGCGGCGTTGTTGCATCGACCGCAGGTTTTGTTTTTGGATGAACCAACTTTAGGTTTGGATGTGAACGCTCAAGCAGCAGTGCGGGAATTTTTGCGGGAATATAATCAACGTTATCAAGCGACTGTGTTGTTGACGAGTCATTATATGGCGGATATTACTGCTTTGTGTAAACGGGTGTTGTTGATATATCAAGGTGGGTTAATTTATGATGGCAGTTTAGATGGTTTGCTCGATCGCTTTGCTCCTTATCGAGAGGTGCAAATAGAATTAGTTAATTCTGTTCCTCCAGATGTGGAGAATTTTCGGCAAAGTTTATCAAAATATGGAGAGGTGGAAGCATTGGAGGGTCAGGCGGTACGTTTGTTGGTGCGTCGGGAAAAATTAACTGAGACTGTAGCGCGAATATTGGCAGAATTAGAAGTACAAGATTTGACGGTGACTGATCCTCCTATTGAGGAAGTTATTGGTAGAGTTTTTCAGTCAGGGAAGGTTGAAGTTTGAAGTCAGAAGTCAAAAGTCAGAAGTGATATATTATAATTTACAGCAGATTCTATCTTGTTGAGGTACACCCAGTGCGAGCATCCTGCTCGCTGCTTACGAAAATTGAATTTTTAATATCTGTACTTTTTATACTTAGGACTTACGCATACCCGCCATATCTAGGAGGGGCGGCTCGCGAACCGCCCCTACATTTGCTGTACAATTTGATATTTTGCGTAAGTCCTGATACTTGAAATTTGCTGTATATTATTTTCAGTTCAGTAGACGGTTTGAAGACCAATCACTCGAGGGTTTGGAGAGCAAACCCCTACGGAGCAACAATTATACCGATACTACCGGATTTGATATTACTAGCGGGCAAGATTTCCGCACTAAAAAAATGAAAAAAATTATCAAAACTGCAAAAGTTTTTCTCTCTACTTACTACGCCTATATGCTAGAATATAGAGCTGAATTAGTCTTCTGGGTATTGTCATCATCTTTGCCTTTTATTATGATGGGAATTTGGATGGAAGCTGCAATCCAAGGTGATTTTCCATTAGATAAATTACAGTTTTCTCGTTATTTCTTGGCAGTATTTATTGTCAGAACTATAACTCCTGTTTGGGTGATTTTTGATTTTGAAAAAGAAGTAATTGAAGGAAAATTATCTCCTAAATTATTACAACCCATAGATCCAGTCTGGCATCATGTAGCAGGTCATATTGCAGAAAGATTTGCTAGAGGACTTTTTGTTTTGGGTTTAATATTATTATTTTTTGTTCTCTATCCCCAAGCATTTTGGTTGCCTAATTTTGGCGATTTTTTATTATTTTCAATCGTAGTATTAATGGCGTTTGTGTTGCGATTTTTAATTCTATATACATTAGCTATGTGTGCGTTTTGGACTGAAAGAGCAAGGGCGATCGAGCAACTTTGGTTATTACCTTATAGGTTTTTGTCGGGAATAACTGCTCCCTTAGAAGTGATTCCAGAATTAGTGCTGAAAATAGTGTTGAGGACTCCGCTTCCTTAACTGATTCATTTTCCTGCATCTTAGATAGTAGGGTTGCCTGTGGATGTTGTGCGGTGGTT
>JBFRWR010000522.1:0-10587 GCA_051439685.1 Trichodesmium sp. | reverse complement strand
GCTGATTAAATATCAAAGCACTAATATATATTAGTTTCAGCCTTTTTTTGTCGAAAAAAGTGTGCTTGTTTCGGTCTATAGAGCTGCAAAAAGCTAGTATTTTGGGATGATTATGGCAGAAAAATCTTGGGACAATTTTGACGACTACCTCCTCTATAATTTCCATTTTTCCTGTCTCCTGTCTTCTGTCTCCTGTCTCCTACCCTTACCACTCATACTTTATTCAGCAAACCCTAATTAGAGATAGTTTTCATTATCAATTATCCATTATCAATTATCAATTACTTCCCTTGCCTTTTCTTGTAACTAACGCCCATCCTTGAGTGGTATGCAAAACGGTAAAATTTTCTAGGGCAATATTATTCAGATTAGATGCTTCAACTAAGAGATAGGGTTGAGATTTATCTTGCCATTCCTGTTGAACTTTTTCTGGTCCAACACGCTTAATTAGGCGATCGCTGTAAAAATTCAAAGAGGGGCGATCTCTTCTGTCAAAAGAATAAATAATCTGATCGGGGAGCGTATATTTCTGAATCATTTCTCCGACTGGTTTAACATAATAATCTTCTCTTAACTCCCAACTCCAATAAGGAGAACTGACAAAGAGTAGAAGAGAAATATATGTTCCCCAGAATAAGATTAACACAAACTGACGGTCTTGCTGATTTAATAATATAGTTGCTATCGTCATTGTAAATGCAACAGCAACACCAATTAACTGTAAATGTAAATTAGGTTTTGTTAAACTTGACGCCCCCAAGTCAAATATACCGCTCAAGTAAATACAAGCAACCCAAGAAACTAAAGCTAGCAGTGCAAATAAAGCTACTACCAAACGATGATAAATACTAGGAATACCCAAGGGATGTGTGACACTATCCCCGTGAATTTCCAGGTATTTCTCAGTCGAGAATTGAAAGAATCCTAAATCTACCCGAAACTGATGCCAAATTTCTGTTAAATAGATACCTACTGCTAAAGCAAAAGCTGGATAAATGGGTAACACATACCAGGGGAGTTTTGTATTCATTAGGGAAATAGCTAAAAAATAAACTCCACTCCAGACTAAAACTAATTTTCCCCAACTAAAATTACGATTTTTCCAACTTAAATATAATCCTGGCAACCAAAAAAGCTGCCACGGAAAACTATACTCAATAATTTCTAATAAATAATACCATATCGGTCCATCGTGACTACCTACTGGTTCCCAAATGCGTTTCAAAGATTGATGGAAAAAGTTGGCATGAAAAAATTCTATACCGTAATAGAAAAATTGAGCTGAATACCAAAGCAAAACTGGTAGCATACCTAGAATAATACCTCGCCAAAAATATTTACTGCTTAAGAGTCGGGGAGTATCCCACAAAAGAAAGACGAAAGCGATCGCTCCTAAAAGTAATCCTAGAATAATTCCTTTTGTGAGAGAGAGTAAGGCAAAACTAATACCGATCGCTAGAGAATAGCGGAGGTTGTAGCGGGAGCGCAACACACACCAAATCATTAAGACAAAACAAAAAATTACTGCTCCATCTAACATTGCTAACCGCCCATGTCGGACTATTGGCAGTAAAGTTAGGTAAACTAAAGCAGTCAAGATTGCTGGGGTGCGTGGGCGAAATAATTCTCTACCAACACCATAAATTAAGGGTACAGAAAATACGGTGAATAATGCTGGAGATAAGCGAGCAGTTAATTCATTGACTCCACCAATACTGTAGACAAAAGCGATCGACCAATGTACTAATGGCGGTTTATTCAAATAGGGGGTATTGTTGATAGTAGGATAAAGCCAATTCCATTTTTCTCGACTAATTTCTCTAGCTACCTGAGCGACTATTCCTTCATCCCAATCTCGCAAAGGTAGTGTTCCTAAATTAGTCGAAAATAGTAACAATGCTGCTAATAGTAAGCTGATAATTATTAGTAAATCTAAATGGGAATCAGAATTTTTGTTAGTGAATATTTTGTCAAGCATTTATCAAATTTAAAGTATCATTCAATAATTAATAATTAATCTTTAATAATTACCTCTTCCTATAAAGAAAGAGGATTGGCTAAAAGGATTTTTTTTCTCCATGAATGGATAGGTTTTATACCTTAAGTTTTCCGGAATTCAGTATTTTGGTCAAAATTATAGCTTTTTTCAGGAATTTATGGTTAATTTTTCATAGACTACAGAGATAATAGACATATCCGAGCATCAAAAATCAAATCAATTCTCGATTGGAAATTATCAATTATTTCCCCTCCTGGGAAGGGTTAGGAGTGGGTGTCCTACTCCCTACTCCCTACTCCCTACTCTCTACTCCCTCTTTTCCGAAGATGTCTAATAATTATATTGTTTTATATGAAAATACTAGAAGTTTTGCTAGTTTAACAGAGCATATTCAGCAATTAACAATTTTCCTCTCGGTAACAGCGGTTTAGCTGCGCGACATATTTGCGGAGCATTCCGCAAGAATACAATTAATAATTACTTCTACTGAAAATGGATAGGATTGACTAAAAGGATTTTTTTTGATTTTATACCCTTAAAGGGGGAGGGTTTAAACCTGAATTGTTGAATGAATAATTACTAGAGATTGAATGTATCAGGAAATATAAAAAGGTGATAGGGAACAGGGAATAGGGAATAGGGAATAGGTATGGAGGTCCGAAGAAATCAAGACAAATATTTGTCGCTGAAAAATCTAGGAGTATATGTACTGAATACTTCTCTATCTACCTTCTTTCAATCCCTTGAAGTATTACCCCTTTGAGATTTTAGTCACTTGTATCCTCTCTTAGAGATTGTTTGTAAAGTAAATCTAAATTAAGGTGATAGGGAACAGGGAACAGGTAATAAGAAAGAAGAAATTAAGACAACTATTTGTAACTTAAAAATATAGGGAATATCTGTACCTTTCCATCTCTGGTCTTTAACAGATTTTAAGCTTTTGAAGTATTACCGCTTTGAGATTTTAGTCACTTTCATATCTCTTAATACTTGTTTTACAAACAGTCTCTTAACTATCAACTATTCATTATTAATTATTCGGTAATAGCATTGATCATCTTCATAAAATATATTTTTTTATTCTCCCTATGATCTATTCCCTAAAAATTTTAAATATAGCAATCAGGAATCAGATGTGAGAATTTAACTGTTCCCTAAAACTCTAGAATATAATGGTCATGTTCTGCATAAAACACATTTTTTTCCTTCTTCTCTGTTGCCTGTTGCCTGTTGCCTGTTGCCTAAAAGCCTAAAATATTCTCACAATTCAGATCGGATTGCTATATCTCATAACTTAAATCATATTCCTATTAATTGTTAATTTTTTATCCTAAAAAAAACATTTTTAATAAAATATGGTAATGGTGTACAAATAATGATATTCTAAGACCAAGCCAAGTGGCTATTCATTATCAATTAATAAATCATGAATAATGGATAATTACCTCTTTAACAATTGATAATGAACAATCTATAATGGATAATTTTTTTTGTTTTGCTGCGCGACATTAATGGGAAGCAAGAGAAAGGTCAAGCATTGCGGAACGGAAACATAATTATCAATTATCCATTGGTAAATACTATTCTTTGTGAGCTAATATGAACTTTCCTATAATTCTAGATATTGTTATTGGTTTAATTTTTATTTACCTTAGTTTCAGTTTATTAGCTAGTGAAATTCAAGGGATTATAACAACACTTTTGCAATGGCGAGCTACCCACTTAAAAAGATCAATTGAAGAGTTAATTGCAGGCGGACTCGATCTAGAAAGCCACAGTCCCCAATCAAATCCACAATTAGAAAAGACGCAAAAGCTAACCAAGTCTTTATATCAAAATCAATTAATCAAAAATCTTAACTACAGTGGTAGCAAAGGTCCATTAGAGAGAGGATTTCGGAAAATAGTTTCCAGTTTTGGCAGTTTAATTCAAAGTATAACTGGAATTGAAAATATTTTTGGTATAGAAAAAACAGGTCCTTCTTATATTCCATCAAATACTTTTGCTGCTAGTTTGATGGATACTTTAAAAGTCGAAGAATCAATGAAAAAAATTAGTGAATATAAATTAGAAGATTTTCTGAATAAAACCTTGGTCAAGATCAAGAAAATTTTATATGGATTGAATCTAGAAGGACCTAGAAGAAAGCAAATGATTCAAAAGGAATATAAGAATTTAGTAAAAGAATTAAATCAAATTTATCATAACTATAAAAACAATTTAGCAAGTTTAAATTTGACCTTAGACCTAATATTAGATAGACTAAATTCATATACAAAAACTACTGTAAAATATTTACCTCCAATAGCTCATTCTGAATTTAGTCGTCAAATGACTTTAGTCAGGCGAGTATTAGTAAATCCGCAGGAGAAACAAGTCTTGATTGCTGATATGGAGCCAAGTTTTTCTAATCTATTAAAGTTTTGGGGAAAGTTGGTAGAAATGGGAGAATCTGTAGAAACAGAGTTGGAAGGTAAGAAGGGAAAGATATATAAAACAATCAAGGAGATGGTTGATATACTCCCTGCACCTTTGCAAAAAAGTTTATATATTTTAGCAAAACAAGCGACTACAAAAATTGCAGAAACAGGGAATGCTTTTCATCAATTTCAGAAAGAAGTTGAGAACTGGTTTGACAATGGGATGGAGAGAGCGGGTGGTGTTTACAAACGTAATGCTAGAGGTGTTGCTTTTTTGATTGGTCTGACTATTGCTATAGCTGCTAATGTTGATACATTACATATAATGGATACTTTATCAAAAGATTCTTTGCTTCGAGAAACTATTAGTAGTTATTCTGAGGTGTTAGTCAGTCAAACTAATGAAAACCCAAATGAAGAAGAATTACAAAGGGTTCAAACTGAGATAGATGAAGCTTTAGATATGTTACAACTGCCTATTGGTTGGGGTCAAAAAAGAAACAATAACACAAGTGAAGATAAATTATCTATTTATTTAGCAGGATTGAAAAGATTATTCGGTTGGATAGTTAGTGGAATTGCAATATCTATGGGAGCTGATTTTTGGTTTAATTTATTAAGAAAGATTTTTGATGTGAAAAAATAGGTTTATTTTATTAATGAATAATGGATAATTAATAATTGATAATTGATAATTGATAATTAATAATTAGGGCTTGCTCATTAAATCTCAAAGCATTTACAGACAAAGGTAAGTGCCTTTTTAAGTCTGGAAAAAGTACCTTGTTTTAAGATGCTTGATGCTCAAAAAGGAGTACATTTATAGTGCATAGTTGGGCAAAAAAATTACTCCCCTACTCCCTACTCCCTACTACCTAACTAAAAAATAAAAATAACTTGTAAATGCCAACTTGTATCTTGACGAATAATTTCAATTTTATTAATAAATTCTCGTAAGTAAAATCTACGCTCTGCTTCAGATAAATCCCACCAAAATTCTGGTATAGAAACCGCATTAGCAGTTTCTAATAAATTCACTGGTGGTAGTTGGTTAAGTTGGCTTTCTAATTGAGAAATTTCTGTTTTTAATTTGTAGGCACGAAGTTCGGCAGTTTGTTGGTCAAGAATACCATTAATAGTTAGATTTGGCAATTGGGAAAGAATTTCTTGCTTCTCAGAAATATTCTGTTTAATTCTACTTTTAATTCCATCCATATTTGGCATTTCTAAACCAGCGACTGCAAGGGGTAAATCTCGACAAATTATTTCTATAGTTTGCTCTAATATTTTTTGATAAGCTAAAGCCTTACATTTTCGTTTCCGGGAACAACTTTGAGGGCGTAAATAAAGATATTCTTTGTCTTTACGAAATGTGGTAACTCTTGCCGTTATCATTTGAGACTGACATTCTGTACAAACAACTAAACCAGCTAAGGAATGAGGGGCACTAGCACTGCGGGGTGGCATTCGGCGGTTGCGTCGCAGCAAACGTTCGACTTGAGCAGCTTCTTCTCTGGAAATTATCGGCAGGTGAGTATTGGAGACAACTTCCCCATTGTGATACTTTAAGTCACCGCGATAAACAGGGTTGGTTAGCCAACGTCGTCCAGTAGTAACGGAGATTTTTTTGCCGTATTTTTTCTCGATATGACGTACAGCTCCCCGTAGAGAACCAAACAACAGAAATCTTTCAAAAAATTCCTTAACAACTGGGGCGGCACTTCTGTCTAAGGTGTAGCGATCTTTTCCCCGACGGTATCCATAGGGTGCTTTGCCTGGTGGAGGTATCGCTTTGATCCGGTTGTGGGCGTAAGCTTGACGAATTTTCCGACTATGTTGGTTTTGGCGAATTTGATTGAGAAGTTTGAGTAACTCAGTTTTTGTTCCTTGGGTTTTGTTTTGTTGGTGATTTATTGAAGTGTCTGACTTCAAGGGGATAATTTGGATATTTAGAGATTCTAGTTGGGTGAGGCGATCGCATACTTCTTCTACAGAGTCTCCTAATTCTTCTAGATACCGAATTAAAAGATAATCAACAGGTTGTTGTTGACAGTCTTGGAGGAGTTGTTGGAGTTGTTGGCGATCGCCTAAGTCGTGATATATTTGGTCAACTTCCCATCCCCAAGTTGTCCTGTCTGGTGCAGTTTCCAGCAAAGGGTTTGTGTATGAATAGGCAATAATTTTCATAGGAAGTAGGGAATAGGGAATAGGGAGTAGGGAGTAGGGGAGTATTCAACAATTAATAATTAATAATAGAGTTGTTGGGAAATAAAAGTTGAAGAATGCTCAAAAGCTTATTCTATAAGGTTTTCATTACTTGATGCCTCAAAACTCTGTAAAGTTTGACTGATAAGGGTTTTAGGCATTTTTTTAGCTTAATTCCCAACAAGTCTAATGAAAATGGTAATTGAGCTGCATAAAAACTCTCTTTAATTATCAATTGTCAATTATTAATTATAAAGAGAGGCTTTAAACCTTAATTATTCGGTAATTTGGGAAACAGGGAATAGAAAATTAAGAAAAACAACTTGACTTCAGGAACTTGAGAGACACTATACCGATAATTCTATAATATTACCATCGGGGTCTTGAGTAAATAAGGCAGCTCTACCAGAAGCGCTCATTTGAATTTGACAATTATTTGCTAATAGTTGTGTTTTGGCAGCATCTAAGTCAGCGACAGAAAATGCTAAATGTCTATTTCTGCCTAATTTTTCTGAGTTAACTACATCAGGAATTATTTCTGAGGATACTATCAGATGTATTTGAAAGTTACCGACTTGATACCAACTACCAGGAAAATTGCGGGAGCGAGTGGCTTTCGGGATGCCGAGAATTTCACCATAAAAATGTTCGGCTTTTTCTAGATCTGAAACTAACAGAGCAACATGGAGAGATTGAGTTATTTGCATGGTTAATGTTATGGATAAATTGGTTGGCTATTTATGAATTTTGATATCTATATAATACACTCATTTAACTAGGGTAGCAAATTAATTTACTAATAGTAGTCTAGACAAAATTTTGGGGAAATTCTTAATAAGAAAAGCACAGGATTTAACGTCCGTACTTTTGCTGCAATCAAAAAAAAATATCGTAATTCTTTCAATCTTAGAAAAAATCACGATCTAAATTATAAATAATGAATTTATTCCCCATCTTCCACATCAAAATTAATCCCTTCATAAATATCTTTCAATCCTATCTGAAAATCTATGGATTCTAACTTTAATTCTACTGCCTCAGAATCATACTCAGTTAATACCCATTTACCTTCATAATTTTTCGCAAATTGTTCTACATGAAAGCTGTATTGGTCTATCATAATATATTCCTTTAAACTAGGAATTGAACGATAATATTTAAACTTATCTCCTCGGTCATAATCTTTGGTGGATTTAGATAATACTTCTACAATTAATAATGGATTTGTAACTGTAGTAATACCACTACCATGATAAATAATTTCCCCTGAAATTACCATAAAATCTGGATAAGTATACAGTCGATAATCTTCTACCCACAATCGGACATCTCCCATAAATATCTCGTAATTTTCTCCTCTTTTAGCTAACTTAAAATAGAAAGAAAAATTGCCAGTAATTTTATTATGATTAGTAGTACCTCCTGTGATTAGTATTATTTTTCCATCTCGATATTCATGTTTGTACTCAGCTTTTTTTTCTAACTCCAAATATTCCTCTGGAGTATAGTAAGTTTTTTGTGTTTCTAATATCATAATTTTCTCTTAGCAGTTATTTTTTGATGATAATTTTATACTTAATATTTGATCTTACCTAAGTGTGATAATTTTCTGATTGAGACCATAATGATTTGTCAGAAAAAACTGTAGGGGTTTGGTCTCCAAACCCGAAGCAGAAATGTTGTCAAACAAACCCCTGCACCGATTGCTATATCAATCAAATAAATAGAGAAAAGTCTCTCATAAATAAGAGACTTTTAAAGGATTTTTTTTAATTATTCTAGTTAATTTGCTAGACATAATATAGCACTACACTAATTGATTAGAACATTTATAAATCCTGTAATCTTTTAACAGTCTACTGTTCCCTATTCCCCATTCCCTATTCCCTATTCCCTGACTTCTGCAAGAATTCTATTGAGTTAATCCATGTTCTAAAGCGTAGCGAACTAATTCAGTCCGACTATTAGTACCAGTTTTTGTAAATAGTCTACTCACATATTTTTCCACATTACGAACACTGGTGTTTAAGTCTCTAGCTATTTCTTTATTCATCAAACCTCTTGCTACTAAATCTAAAACACTTTGTTCCCTGGGAGTTAAATCTATTTTGATGGGTGAAGGGGTTTGAGTTATACCACTTTTTCCCATTAACATTGCTTTAATTTCTGCAACTTGACTGGCTAAAGCTGCAATATCTGTAGTATTTTCTCCCTCATTAGCTGTTTTTACTGATGCTCGACGTTCTAACAAATTTTCGACAATTGCTACTAATTCTTCTGGATCAAAAGGTTTAGAAAGATAAGCATCACAACCTGCTTGATAACCTTGAATACGGTCTGTTGTCATCCCCTTTGCAGTTAAAAATACTACTGGTAAAGCTTTAAATCTTTCGTCTTCCCGTAGTTTTTGTAGAAATTGATAACCGTCTACTTGAGGCATCATAATATCTGTAATTACTAAGTCAGGTATATTTGATTGTAGAATATCCCATCCTTCATTAGGATTACTCGCAACATTCACATGAAAACCACTATCTTCTAAGTAAGCTTGTACTGCTTCTCTTAATCCTGGTTCGTCATCTACTAATAATATTTTTCCTGACATTTTTTATTTCTCCTGCTAATAATTTTTATCTTAAATTAATAGATACTTTATGATAATAATATATCTGATTTTGATTATTATTTTAATTTTAATTAGGTATGGTTAACAACACTTGATATTTTTTTATAGTAAATTTTATGATATTTTAGAGACTAAATTTATTAGTAAGATTGTGTTTAGGTAAAGAATTATTCTATGATTCAGGAGTCGTTCTAGGGAGAAAAAGAAAAATATATAGCGTTTCTCAAAACAGATGTTAAAAATTAAATGTTCCTAGTACGGGCAAGATGCCCGTGATATATGTACCGTACCAAGGTGAAATCTGCTGTATAATTTATGGCATCTTTCTCGCCTTAAAAAAAGTTTTGCAATATTTTAATCAATATCTAAAAAAAAATAATTTTGTACCAACTGAGCGGAAATGTATGGCTAATTGAATAAGCAATCTGCCCATAGCTTATAAAATTTTATCGTAGGGGTTTGGTCTCCAAACCCCCCAATACCCAACAATTATATTTGAGAGCGATCGGTCAAAATTTCATAACCAGTATCTGTCACTAATACTGTATGTTCAAACTGAGCGGAAAGAGAATTATCGACAGTGACAGCAGTCCATCTATCGGCTAAAATCTTGGTAAATCTAGAACCAGCATTCAGAATTGGTTCGATCGCTAAAGTCATACCTGTTCGTAGTTTAACATTGGGTAAACTTTTAGTTCGGGAATTAAATACTGATGGTTCTTCGTGTAAATTTCTGCCGACACCATGACCTGTAAATTCCTCAACTACACGAAAACCATTTGCCTCAACATGGTCTTGAATAGCTCCTGCAAGGTCTAATAAATAAGCGCCTGCTTTTACTTGTTCAATACCTTTATACATTGCTTCTTCTGCAATGCGAATTAATTTTGCTGCTTCTGGAGCAACTTCCACTACACCAATAGTAATACAAGAGTCTCCATGAAATTCTTGATAGTAAGCACCTGTATCTACTTTTAAAACATCCCCTACTCGAATAACTTTTTTCTTATTAGGAATACCATGTACAACTTCATTATTTATACAAGCACAAATAGAACCAGGAAAACCATGATAACCTTTGAAACTTGGTATTGCTCCCATTTCTCGAATGCGTTTTTCTGCATAAGCGTCTAGATCAGCAGTAGTCATTCCTGGTTGAACAATTTGAGAAATTTCTTTGAGTACCGTAGCAACAATTTTACATGATTGTCGCATAATTTCTATTTCTCTTGGAGATTTGATTTCTATTCCTCGGCGTTGTTTTGTCTTAATGGGAATTGGGCGTGGTTTTGGTTTTGCTGGAGCTTTAATTATGTTATTAAAAATTTTCATTTTTT
>JBFRWR010000521.1:0-3019 GCA_051439685.1 Trichodesmium sp. | reverse complement strand
TCCCGCTTTTAAACCAGCTTCACGGATTGATGTTCAGTCGCTACCGTGTGGTCTACGCTTTCTACCCAACAACAAGGCGGAGGAATTTCACCTCGAAGGATATAAGAGTTATTCACAAGTCGAGTTTTCACTCATGTATTGACTTGGAACTTCCATTTATGTCTAGTTTCCTAGTTTAGTGGAAAACGAGTCGCACAATATGATTGCCATCAATGCCAAAAGCCATCAGGAGTGGTTCTCCGATACCAGGAATTTTAGCATCAATCAAGCGAGAGAGTTTTTGTCCTAAATTTCTTAAAAATTCTTGGGAGTCTTCTAGCGTGCCATCTTTATCAAAAATGATAGCTTGAATATCTGGAAAAATCACATCTCGGCAGTTAATATCTACCATTATTTCTTAAATTTATCAATAAATAAAATATATTTTTTGATTGCCACTAGCAATATTATTTGATTTGTGAGATATTGTAAAGTTTTAGGGAATAGGGAACAAACTAATAGACATAAATCCTTAAATCACTATTTTCTAGACTTTTAGAGAAGAGCAAAATTCTCACATTTGATTCGGTGATGGCTATATCTTGCATAATTCGAGTAATAAGTGAGCAGGATATAGGGGATAGCTGTCAGTTATTGTTGATTGATATCTATCTTCCAACTTAACTATTTTGCTTAATCCCTATTTACCTGCTATTCTCAAGAACTTGAGGCTAAAGCTACTGGTTAAGTCTCTTCATCTACTGATGTTTCTGGCGGCTCCTCTGTTGTTGGAGACTCTACTTCTGCCTCATCTGTAACTCCTGTTTCTGCTTCTGCGGTTGTTTCAACTTCTGGAGTTTCTACTGCTTCTGCGGTTGCTTCAACTTCTGGAGTTTCTACTGCTTCTGTGGCTGCTTCAACTTCTGGAGTTTCTACTGCTTCTGCTGTTACTTCACCTTCTGGAGTTTCTACTGCTCCCTCTTCAATTGTCTCGCCTCGCGCTGCAGCCATCATTTTTTCTCTAAACTTAGCTGCCATTTCCTCTGCTTGATCGTATACCAGTTGGGGATTCTTCACCATTGCCCCTGGTTCTGGTTCTAATTGCTTAGTTGATAGAGATATACGGCCTCTATCAGAATCCAAATCAATGATCATAACTTTCAGCTCATCATTGACTTTCAGTACACTACTTGGAGTTTCTATATGATCGTGAGAAATTTCTGATATGTGTAGTAAGCCACTTACACCGCCAATGTCAATAAAGGCTCCATAAGGTTTAATACCACGAACAGCACCTATAACTACTTCCCCTACTTCTAAACGATTCATCTTCCGCTCAACTAAAGCACGACGATGACTTAAAACTAGACGATTACGTTCTTCATCTACTTCTAAGAATTTTAGAGGTAATTCTTCGTTTAATAAATCTTCTTTTGGTTTCCGTGTACTAATATGTGAACCAGGAATAAATCCACGCAAACCTTCTATCCGAACTAAAGCTCCACCACGATTTGTGGCAAATACTTGCGATCGCACAGTTGCGTCTTCAGTTTGTAGTTGTCGGACTCTTTCCCAAGCCCGCATATATTCTATCCGACGAATAGATAAAGTTAACTGTCCATCTTCATTTTCATCTGTTAAGATAAAAAATTCTCTTGTTTCATTAGACTGTAAAACTTCTTCGGGAGTTTCTACCCTATTAATTGACATTTCTTGGATAGGAATATAGGCAGCAGTTTTTGCTCCAATGTCAATCAACGCACCCCTTGGTTCTAAACTAAAAACTGTCCCTGCTACAATATCTCCAGGACTAAAGTGATAGTCATATTTATCTAGTAGAGCTGCAAAATCATCGTGAGTAAAGCCCACTTCTGTGGTTGGTGTTTTCAAATTTATCATGCGTGTAGTTTCTTGGGATTTCTCTCCTTAATGTTTTTTACTTGTCTTGATAGTTTACCCCAGACCAAATAATAGGTTCTCTTGAGGTTTGTTTTGCCTCTCTACTTATCTTTATAATAAGTTATAGTATGAGGAAAAACTTTTCTTTAACAAGAACTATGGTTTCACAAACAAACCAATTTTTTTGTATAATCTAGGTAAGCAGTTTTTCCATTTCAGGCTATTCAAGTCTTTCAACTCATACCTATTGTCTAGCCAAAGCTAGCAGATAAACTGCATTTTTTGAATAAACCTAATTATAGAGTCAGGCTTACTCAGAGTGTTTCTTCATTCACTCTCTTGAGGTAAATCATCAGTAAAACTGAAACTTCACCTCGTCAAGCTATGACCCTAATCTATTATTATGATTCAAAACACCTTATTTTACCACAACCATAATTTCTATAGTTTTACTTGGCCATTTATTAACAATTAATTTTCAAACAAAATATGATACTAATTTCTAAGTTGAGATGAAATACAATAGAGTTCTTACAGAATTCAGGGAATAGGAAATAGGGAATAGGGAGATGGAATTTTTTATTTCATATCTTGAATTGATTTAATTAAAACTTTTGCAAGATGTCTAATATATTTCCGACTTAATCATCTACAAGTTTAAATAGTAAAATTCTTGTACCACAAACATCTTATCCTGTTCGCTATGTATCTCATGTGCAACTGAAAGTGCTGTATCATTCATCAATCTAATTTATAACTTTCCTTCAAAGGTAGGGATACAGGGAAACCTTAATTAATTGAGCAAACTATAAATTGTTTTAAATTTATTTATACCAAGCTGACTTAAGATAAATTTACTATTTTCTCAAATTCATCTGTAGCATTTTTAAATGAGATGTAAATCTAGATTGAGTTTTTTATCATAAAAAATATTGTCTTTGTTTGCCTATAAATAGCTATATAGCGTTTCTCAATAAACGTGAGGTACAGTTGTTTATATCTCACCTTCCGCAGGTCAATTTGTAACATTAAAAGTAGTAGAAAAATTAGTAGCTTGTTCATTAATTGATAATTGATAATGGATAATTGATAATTACAAGATGGTTTTAACCGTTACGGAATTGAAGATCGGGAAATTCAA
>JBFRWR010000520.1:0-8157 GCA_051439685.1 Trichodesmium sp. | reverse complement strand
ATTATTCCTTGCCAACTCTGCCCAACTATACGTCAAAATACTCACTTTTTCAGTCTTCTTAGGTAAAAATTAGGTACTTTTTCACCTTCTAAAAAGGCTAAAACTAATATCAGTAAAGACTTTGATATTTAATCAGCAAACCCTAACTAAAGGCAAAGTTTCCTCTATTCGCTGACGTAATTCTGGTAAACGTTCCAGTTACCGAGTTGATGTTGGCAAAGACAATCTTGCTCTTTTGAAGTTGTAGTCAAATTCAGCTAAAATGTCGTCCGTTTCGTAAGACAACTCAAAATATGAACAAAAGGTATAAGATTTATTTTCCTTAAGAATAGAACGCTTGGACATAATTTAATTTAATTTTATTCTATAGAAGCCATTTGGTATCTTTACAAAGCTGCGAGTTTTGGCTCAGGAGTCAGGAGTCAGGAGTCAGGAAATTAAGAAAGAAAATAGGGGAAAAAGGTAGAATACAAGCTCCCATCTCCGCACACTCCCCACACTCCGCACACTTCCCACACTCCCTATCTAATATTTGCACATAGAACCCAAATGGGTTCTATGTAAGGGTATAATTTATCGGCTGGTTGAGCGATCGCCTTTAACTCTGTAAGTCCTGTAAATATTTTTGGGTTAGAACTTGACTACAAACAAACACGCAAAAAGCAAAATTGTAGGGTGTGTTTCGCTTTTAGTTAACTTCTCAAAAGAGGCTAAATCACAACTTTTTCACCAATTAACATGGCGCAACCCTAACTACATTTAACTTGGCGACACTATCCGAAATATATGGTGCTACAGTTTTAGGAAGACAAACCACATTTCCTGCTCGCATTTTCTCCAGGCGATCGCCTACCACAGAAACAAGCTGACTTACTTTCCACCTGACTATTTCTCCATCCACGGGAATAATCTCTATTTCATCTCCCACTGCTACAGACTCAACCAGTTGCAAAACAATATTTTCTGGCGTTGTCTCCATCACAATTCCTAGATATTCGTGAGTACCCCTACTACTTTCCAACTGCTGATACACAGAATCACTGTCCGCAGGAGTTTCCAAGGAAGCAGAGTCATAGTCACGGTGGGGAATAGATTCTAACTCAGTCACAATTTGACTCATCAACTCTGGAGTCAAATTTCCTGCTGCATAAGCATCGATCGCTTGTCGATAAGCTCTACAAGTTACTGCCACATAAAACGATGATTTCATCCGCCCTTCTATTTTCAGAGAACAAATTTGCTGCTCAAAAAATGCTCCTATTTGCTGAATACCCCATAAATCTTTAGAAGACATAAAAGTTACTGGGCGCTCGTCTGTTTTTTCTGCCAACTGATAGGGAAAACGACAAGACTGAATACAACCACCACGATTAGAATCTCTTCCTGCGGTAAAATTAGAGATTGTGCAATTACCGGAATAAGCCATACACATTGCACCGTGAATAAACATTTCCACATTAATACCAGTTTGTGAACGAATCAAACCACCTTCTGCTACACTAACTTCTCGCCCTACTATCAGACGCTTCACCCCAAACTGTTTCCACATTTGACCAGCATAAGAATTAAGACAAGATGCTTGAGTCGAGAGATGAATATCAAGATTAGAACTATTTTTCACCACTCGCACAACCCCTAAGTCAGAAACAATAACACCATCAACACCAATAGATTCGAGAAATTGACAATATTCTGCTAATCCCTCAAAGTCATCATCGTGGAGAAAAGCGTTGAGGGTGAGATAGACTTTAGCATGATTTTCGTGAGCAAATGTTACGCCATATTCTAAGTCATAGTCAGAAAAATTATCTGCTCGTGCCCGCAGACCATATTTTTGTCCTCCTACATAAACAGCATCAGCGCCATAGGTAATGGCAACTTTGAGACGTTCGAGATTTTTAGCTGGAGCTAATAATTCTGGTTTCCACATATTTTTTATATTATTAATTTAGCAATTATAAAATAGGTTTTAATATCATGTTCGGATAATCACTAACTATAATGTCATTGCGACTGGAACAGAGTCGAAGGAAGCAATCTAAAGGGTTTGAGATATCTCTTCGATCTATATCCTAATCATAACTATTCAACCGAACATGATATAACATATTATCGTAGGCTTTGCTGAAATCTATACAGCAGATTTCGTACTTATAAGGTACAACTAATGCTCAGAAATATTTTTTTCTATTCCCTGTTACCTTAGACATCTCCAGAAAAGTAGGGGCAATTCATGTTTGCGCAGCATTCGGCAGGAAATTACCTCTACAAAGGAAAACAATTTATGGTTTCTGTATCATAGATATCTCCAAAAATAAAAAATAGAATCAATTATGATCAATAAATTCTCAATTATTTCCCCCTGTTCCCTGTTCCCTCTTTTCTGGAGAAGTCTAATACCTAATCTCGCAAAACATAACCCACTCCGCGCACAGTTTGAATTAACCGTTTTTCACTATCAGCTTCTAACTTTAAACGCAAGTAACGAATATAAACTTCAATAATATTTGAATCACCCATAAAGTCATAACCCCAGACAACTTCTAAAATTCTATCTCTTGTCAAAACTTGTCGAGGATGAACCATTAAATATTCTAATAAATCAAATTCTTTTGCCGTTAATTCAATACTTCTATTTCCTCGAAAAACTTCCCTTGTACTTTTATTTAAACTTAAATCATCAAATACTAATAAATCAGGATTAGGTTCTTGAGTACGTCTAAGATGTGCCCGAACTCTAGCCAATAACTCTTCCACACTAAAAGGTTTTAACACATAATCATCCGCTCCAGCATCTAAACCAGCAACGCGATCGCTCACATCATCTTTAGCTGTTAATAGAATAACTGGCACTTTATCCCCGGTAGTGCGTAACCGACGACATAATTCTAACCCTGATAAACCTGGTAACATCCAGTCAAGAATTATCAAATCTGGCTTCATTTCCCGTGCCTTTGTTAAGCCATCAAATCCATCATTAGCTACAATAACTTGATAACCTTCATATTTAAGTTCTAGCTCGATAAATTGAGCTAGTTTCGCTTCATCTTCAACCACTAGAATTTGAGCTGACATTTGCTTTTAAGTCTCAAAAATTTTATCTATTCTACGGAAAAACCTGCACACCTTCAACAGTAATTTCGGAATTTATCGGAGGTTCCAAAGAAGGATTTGAGGGATAAATTTCACCATCAAACTTTAAAACTACAGTTTGAGGTGTTGCTCCTCCCCCACGCACTTCTACAATTAAATCTCGCCAACCATTAGTTTGATTTTCACTAATAGTAAATGGCTGATGAATCAGACTAGAACTTGATAGAAATTGAAATTTTTCTTCCCCTCCCTGAAAAACAAATAAACTACAACCTCCAGTTCCACACCAATCTGGTGTATTCATCAAAACTAAAGCATCTTGAATTCCATCATTATTTAAGTCAATATATTCTGTTTTATAGGTTTGCTGCGTGTCTAAATTAACTCCTAATTCCGCCAAATAAGAATTGACTGCTGCTGTTAAATTATTCTCTATTTTTTCATCTACCTGTTCACCTGGAGACGGAATTTCTCCTGTCGTATCTGAAGCTGTATTTTCCGATTGTTGACTACAACCAATACTTACTAAGAATATGCCAAAAATTAGACTGATAACTTTAATTTTATTCATCTTTTTGATTAAGTATTTTAGGATATTAATATTATTTAACCTGCTTGATTGAACATCCCTATACTGCCTGTTTACTAATGGATAATTGATAATTAATCAATTTATTTTAAAGCCTATACTAATAATTAATAATTAACAATTAATAATTGCGGAAAGCGTTCTGCAAAACTTGCCTACAGAACAAACAGAGTTGTGTGGCAGTAAAACAAAAATAATTATCCATTATTCATTCTCCATTATTAATTAATTTATCCATCTTCCGGTTCATAAAGTGGAAATTTTTCCCCTTGCAAATAAGCATCAAAATGTTGCTTAAAATAAATCCAAGAAGTTACATCATCCTTATCTAAAAGAGATTTAGCAGCATTTTTAAACAAAGGAACGCGAGTATTAATTTCATCTTGAATAATTTGTGGTAATTCTCCAACATTAGCCACCTTACCACCCCAGGCACTATAAATCAGATTACCGGAGCGATCGCCCATTTTCATCCAGGGCAACCAAGGCCCAAGCCTATCCCAGGCCAACATTACCTTAGAAACAGAAGTAGTCTCAGGATTCTGCAAATCTGCCGTTGGTACTGTTAACTTAAAGAACTCACCCGCTTGATAGATAGGTTGGGGACTATATTCGGCAAATTTAGGGTCATCCCCTAGGGGGTTAGGATAACTGGAAAATAGGTCAAACTTATAAGTAGTCAACTCCTCATCAACTAATGCTGGCATTGGTCTTTTAAACAACCCCTGCACGGGATTATTGGCCACATGAACCACTGGTACAACTTCATCAGTCCAGGGATTTTTCCATGTATCCAACTTTTCCCCTGTTTCGGGGTCAAGATAAAAGGTCAGTTCCCTAGAAGTAAAATCCCAACCTCCCTCTGGTTTAGGAATACATCTGGCCACACTCATCCCTGCTATTTGAAACAAATGTTGTTTTGGTTCCCCAGGAATAAAGCTATAAACTGAGCCTTGCCAAGTCAGAAAAGATTGTTGACCATCGGTACTAGCACGAACTTTTACCCAGTCTTTTGCCTCCAGTAATTTTTTTGTCAGATTGACCATTCGTTTGCTTATATAATTTTTGTCTATAATAATATAGCACTCAGCTATCAGCTTAATTTCTTTCCTTTGATTGTCTAAGTTTGAGGTTTATTTCCTGTACTTCTTTCAGTTAATAAATTCTAGACATCCTTAGTTTTCAATTATTTATCAATGACTTGAATTGGTTATTAAAAATATCAATTGACTAGGAGATGACAAGTCTAAATTGTAGAAAATTAGCATTCAGCTATCAGCTTAATTTCTTTCCTTTGATTGTCTAAGTTTGAGGTTTATTTCCTGTACTTCTTTCAGTTAATAAATTCTAGATATCCTTAGTTTTCAATTATTTATCAATGACTTGAATTAGTTATTAAAAGTATCAATTGACTAGGAGATGACAAGTCTAAATTGTAGAAAATAGGAGTAAGTAATGGGTGAATATATAAGTGAATATGAATTTGATAATTTAAACTTTTATCGAGAGAACAATGGTAAACAACTTTATTATAATTGGGGTGGTGAAGTTTGGTGGATAGAATCACCAGGAAAACCCAAAGAAAAGTTGTTTTCTATTATTGGTATGAATGCCACCAAAGTATTTATCAAACCACATCCAGAATATGGGGAAGCAGGACAAAGAATTAATCGAGAAATTTGTTTATTTTGCAACCCTAAAACTCAAGAAGTTTTGCATTATTGGCGACCGAAAGAAGGAGTAAAAGAAGTTCCCGTAGTGCATATTGCTAATCGAATGGTGCAAGGTTTTGTGTCACCTAAAAAAATTGTTATTCCTGAAAATTCTGGATATGTGCAAAAAGTAATAGACATTCCTTTAGAATATCCTCACCCCTTAGCAAAAGATAGTAAATATCGAGATTATTGCCCTGGAGAAATGTTTCAAGGAGTTGAATATTTTACTTCTAGTATAGCTCGACCGGGAGTGACAGAAATACCTCCCTCAGAATGGGCAAGAGATTGTCCGTGGATGCCTTGGATGAAATTAGGTTATGGTCATCCTGCTAGATTAAGATTTGAAACTACTATTTCTAGGGTTGAAACTTTTGAGGAACTTCACCCTAATTTGATAAAATTGGTGAGGGAAAGATTGCCTATTTATGAGTTTTCTCCCGATGAAAGTGACGAGGCAAATGTGACAAGTATTTTGTATTTTAAAAAGTATTTTGATGCTTATTTAAAAGGAGAAAAATTTCCGATTCCAGAAACTAATTAATTGTCAGCATTCAGCTAGTGCAGGATGGCGGAAAGATGTTACCAGTGACAAAATACTCAAAGCCTTACCAATCAAAACTTATAACTTCTGTATGGGTGATTTCCTACGGAATGCTTCGCAAACATGAATTACTGACTTCTGACTTCCGCGTAGCGGTACTAGCCTCTCCTTCGAGGTGGAGGAAATGTAAGCTTCCTGAAAGTTCCCCTGGCACAATAGTCATCCCATCCGTTGCGACAGCACAGCAGAGTACAGATATTTCCCCAGTAAAACTGACAATTTCTGCCTCAGTTTCCATGCTCCAGATTTTGATAGTATGGTCAGATGAACCGGAAATCACCTTTTTGCCATCACAGGTGACTGCTACAGAAATCACCCCATTGCTATCACCTTTGAGGGTATTAATTTATGTCGTTATCTACCAAGATGAAAACTGCTGTAATATAAAATCCGGTTATACAGTAATCGCAAAATTACTTCCTCAACCTGTTTGGTATTCCATCAAGCTGAAAAGCCCATATAATAAACTTTTATCTATTGCTTGTTACCTTTTCTGTAGTGGTATAATCAAAATTTTTCCCATGCAATTTAATACTTTTGTCTCATCCATCAACGATTTAGAAAGATGCGTCAACGGCTCCAACTTACAAGAGGTTTTACTACAACCAACCCTCCTATCCAGACAAGGGCAACTTTCACCACAACAAACACAGTCTTTAGCATCAACCGCAACAGAATATGGTTTGCGCCCGGTGTTGGTATGGGATATTTTGATGCCAGAACAAGTTATGACTCAAATTTGTCAACAACTGACTCAGTGGGATATGAGCAAGTTTGCAGCGGTGCGGGTTGCTGATCCAGGAGCTGCTTGGTGGTTGAAAATTAATTACCCCACTATAGCACTACAGTTAATTGTAGAAACAGGTAATCATAATTTAGAAGCGTTGCGGGGTTGGTGCGATATTTTTGCTGACTCTTTGGAACGTTTGATTTTATCTATCGAATTGCCAGAACAAAAATTGATTGAATATTGTCAAACTCTCCCCGTTGGTTGTGAAATTCTGGGAGTCGGACAAATTTTGTTGTTTTATTCGCCACGTTCCCTCTTGTCTCCACATTTGTTAGACTCTGACTCAGCAGCAAAATTTCCTCTGCAAACTACTGTGTCATCGGAGGATAGCAATAACCGACCTTTCCCAACTTTAGAAACAGCGCACGGTACATTTATGTTTTTGGATAAGGATCAATTTATTCTGGATAAACTGGATGGTTTACAAAACGCTGGTTTACATACAGTCTGCTTAGACTTGCGACATTTGGGAAAGGATGGTGATGTGGCAGTGGATGTTGATAAAATTTCTTCTCAGATTTTAACTGACCCTGTTTCTTTGCGGAAAAACTGGGCGAGACCGACGCGATCGCCTTTTTTTAATGCTAACCGCACTACTTCTATATTTTCCCGAATGAAGTCTAAGCACAAGTTAGTTCAGTATCGACAAGAAATTGCTTTAGCTGAAGTTTTAGCTGGAGAAAGTGGAAATTATGTTGTGTTTCAAAGTTTGCGACCTTTTGCTGTTACTCAAATAGAGAAAATAATTATACCTACTGGGGAAGAAATAGAAATTCCAGCAGAAATAGTATTTCGGAACTTAAATGGTGAAGTAGTTGAGTCATGCAACCGTGAACAAATCTTAATTACAGACTGGATTAAAAAAGCAATGCCAGGTTCATTATTGTTGGGCAAAAATTCAGGATAATTTTTTGGATTATATCAAGTAACATTAATTAACCCCAATGTAGGGACGTTGCATACAACGTCCCTACCAGGTTGGGGAAAGATTTTTTATTACAGTTATTTAATGAGACATGATATTAGGGAAGTCTGGATAGAACTGAAAGCTGCAAAGGAATAAATAATATCAAATTCGCTGGCAATGGAGGTGTTATCAGAAACCGGGTTTATGGCAGTCAGATATCAGTAGTTAGGGCTTGCTGAAAAAGTCTTATGAGTAAGGGTAGGAGTCAGGAGACAGGAGACAGGAGACAGGAGAAATGGGGAATGAGCGAGAAGGCAGGAAAAAGAATTATTCCTTTATTTTTCTGCCTCGCGAACCCAAAATCCTCACTTTTTGAGCTACCTAGAAGGAAAACCTTGTGCTTTTTCAAGACTTAAAAAAGCTCAAACCTTTATCTGTAAATGCTTTTATATTTAATCAGCA
>JBFRWR010000519.1:0-2735 GCA_051439685.1 Trichodesmium sp. | reverse complement strand
TGTTTCTGGTAAAGAAATTAGAGCTACATTGGAACACCAGTTTTGGACTAATCAAGGGTGGAAAAGGTTAAAGGAATTTAACAGTAGCACTCAATTATGTGAAGTGCAATTAACTGGTAATAAAATTTCTCCACAGGAAATTAATTTTGTGGAAGAAGAAATATTGGATGAACAGTGGATACCAGTAAGAAATTATGAAGGATATGAAATTTCTAGTTTAGGTCGTTTGCGTTCTTATTTTCCTAGAGGAGGGAGGGGAGATCGTTCTCAGTTTTTGTCAAATCCTAAGATTAAAACACTGAGCAAATCTAAAAATTATTTATTTGCCAGTTTAAGTCATGGAATAGGTTCTGGTAGAGTATCACGAATGAATATACATAGGTTAGTGATAGAAAACTTTAAACCATTAGGAGAAAATGAGCAACTTGAAGTCAGACATTTAAACGGAAATAGTTTTGATAATAGGTTAGAAAATCTTGCCTCGGGTTCTAGTAAAGAAAACAAAATTGACAATATAAGAAACAATAGTTTGTCTTGTAATCGTGGTGTTTTTGTTGGGATAGAATCTATTGAAAAATTTGGCAAAGAAATTACTTATGATATAGAAGTAGAACATCCAGAGCATAATTTTATAGCTAATGGTTTAGTTGTTCATAATTCTTTTGATGTACAAAGTTATCGTTACTGTTCGGGAAAAGTTATTGCAGTTGCTGAGGGAAAAACGGATATAGAAACTGCTTTTTACTTACGTCCGGTAGGAGAATATTTTGACCGTCAGGGTAAACAATATTATTATTCTGCTGAACAACGAGAAAAAGATTTAGAGTGGTGTTTGGAGGCGGCTAAAAAATACAAAATTGATATGGAATTAGGAATGTCTGAAGAACACGCAAGAGGCAAAATTCCTTTTGATTATCGTCAGCATTTTGTTGTTAGTTTTAATTGTCGGAGTCTGCTACATTTTTTGGATTTACGCTTTAAAAAGAACGCTCAATTAGAAATTCAAAAACTTTGTGAATTAATGTGGCCTCATGTTCAAGATTGGGTGCCGAATATAGCAGATTGGTATGAAAAAAATAGACTTGGTAAAGGTAAATTAGCACCTTAAGAAGTAGAGATTTAGCAACTACTAAAGAGGAGAGCGATCGCCTCTGGTTAAGAAGCGATCTTTTACTTGTTGGACTTACCACTCGTTATTGCGAGGTTTCAGGAAAAGCCGTCTGCAAGGCAAAAGGTAGAAAATAGATTGATTTACCAAATGACAGTTCAATGATGGATAATGGATAATTACTTTTCTCTTTTAGGGAGAGGATTGACTAAAAGGAAAAAATTTATTTTTTTCCCCTTTATTGGGGATGCTTTAAACCTGAATTATCTAATTGTTTAATTGTTTAATTGTTTCGGTAAGAGTTGAGTTTTAGGATGCTGGAAAGCTAAACTAATCCAAATTTGAACATCCATTGATAATTCAATTCTATTTTTGGCAACTAGCATAGATAATTCCCAACAGCTAATAGCAGCAATCCCGATGATAGTATTATTCTGAATAGTTTCGATTGCTTTTTTTGAAAGTTTAGGAGATTCTGTCAACCACCAAATCCAAGCATGGGTATCAAGAATAATCATAAGTCAACATCCCAATTTTCATCAATAGGAGAAATAATATCCTTTTCATAAATAACACTATTTTTTAGTGGATTATTGACTAACCAGTTGGTTAAAAAATTAGAAGATTCAGCATTTTTTTTGAGTGCTATTATGACATCATGTAGGATATTAATTGTTGCATCATCGACAGAATCAAGTTCATTTTTGAGTTGTTCACGGTTAATCATAATAAATATTTATGAGTTAATAATTCACCAAGTTTGATCAAGCAAATCATCTTTTTTATAAGATTTTTAAATTACTTCAAAGGTAAGCATTTAGCCGTCAGCCATCATACTAGAAAATCTGAAAAATTTCAAATTTGGTTAATGGAAAATTAGAGCAAAAAACCCAAGCAGATTTTAATACCTGGAGTTTTTCATTTTTTCAGTATTCTCTATTCCCTCTTAAATCCTTATTTCTTATTCCCTATTATGAAAGTGAAAATTAAAAAGTTAGACGAATCAGCAATTATTCCCTTTTATGCTCATCAAGGAGATGCTGGATTAGATTTATTTTCTATTGATGAATTAACTATTAATCCTGGGGAAAGTAAATTGATTCATACAGGTATTTCCATAGAATTACCATCAGGAACAGAAGCACAAATTCGCCCTCGAAGTGGATTAGCTTTAAAACATCAAATTACTGTTTTAAATACTCCCGGAACCATTGATGAAACTTACCGAGGAGAAATCGGAATAATTCTGATAAATCATGGTAAACATTCCTTTCAAGTAACAAAAGGAATGAAAATAGCTCAAATGGTAATAGCGTCAGTATTATCTGTTAAAGTAGAAGAAGTTGCTCAATTAAGTACAACTGAAAGAGATATTAGTGGATTTGGTTCAACAGGAATTTAACACTCCACGCTACTATAAAGTCGCGAGTATTTAAACCCGCGATTCGTTTTCTACAACCCGTTAAAAGAGACTGGTTTCCGACTTGCTATTTTTTTTATTATGACAGAAGAATTATATCAAAGACCGACCTGGGATGAATACTTTTTAATGATTGCTAAATTAGCTGCTACTCGCTCAACTTGTTTAGCTTTTCCAGTAGGAGCAGTAATAGTTAAAGATAGACAA
>JBFRWR010000518.1:0-3660 GCA_051439685.1 Trichodesmium sp. | reverse complement strand
CGACCTTCCTTTTTCAGACGGTGCCAAAGTGCGGTATTTGGTAATACTTGCAACATACTAAACATGGCAGTGGGAATAGTTGTCTCTTCCACAAATTTAACGATGCGATCGCCTGCTCCTGGTTTTTCTCCATCAAAACCGATAATAAACCCTGCCATTACTCTGATACCAGACTTAATAATTTTCTCTACCGCTTCATTCAGAGGGTTACGATTATTTTGATATTTATGGGTTAAATCTAAACTATCTTCATCTGGCGTTTCTATTCCCAAAAATACTGCTCTAAGATTGCAGTCTACCATTAATTGCATTAATTCTGGGTCTTCTGCTAAGTTAACGGAAGCTTCTGTAGTTATTTTAAATGGATATTCATGTTCTGCTTGCCAAACTTTTAACTCTTGAAGCAACAACTTAACATTACGCTTGTTGCCAATAAAGTTGTCATCCACCATAAATAGAGAACCGCGCCATCCTAACTCATACAAGCAATCTAACTCTGCTAATAATTGTGCTGGCGTTTTAGTGCGAGGTTTACGACCATACAGAACAATAATATCGCAGAATTCACATTGGAACGGACAGCCACGGGAAAACTGAACCGACATAGATTCATAATATTGCATTTCCAATAAATCGAATCTGGGAATAGGAGTGGTTGTCACATCAGGTTTATTCCCATCTGCACGGAAAATACCTTTAGTTTCGCCACGCTGAATAGCATCGATAAACATAGGCAAAGTAATTTCCCCTTCATCCAGAATTAGAAAATCTACACCACTGTCCAATTGTTCTTGAGGTAATGCTGTGGGATATGGACCACCACAGGCCACTAATTTATTGCGTCGTTTTGCTTCCCGGATTTGGTCATGTAAGTCTTCTTTATGGACAATCATGGCCGATAGTATTACTAGGTCTGCCCATTCCCATTCTGCTTCTGTTACTGCCCTAATATTTCTATCGACTAACTTAAATTCCCATTCCTGGGGTAAGATAGCTGCTACTGTTACTAGACCTAATGGAGGTATCATTACTTTGCGATTTATCAGTTCCAAAATTTTTTCAAAAGACCAGAAAGATTGGGGAAATAGGGGATAAATTAATAAAACTCGCATTAAATATTAGATCCTCAAATTAGGATTAAATGTCAGTTTACACAGACTAAGCCTAACTGTAACGTTATTAACTTAAATTGTGGCAATTAATTAATGAGACATTAATTATTAGAGATTGAATGTATCAGGAAAGATAAAAATGAGACAGGGAGTAGGGAGTAAGTCTGAATAAATCAACACAAATATTTCTTACTTCACTCGTCTAGGAATATATTTACCTCATAATATATCTACCCACTGGATTTCAATTCTGGGAAATCTTACCAATTTTCGATTTTAGTAACTATTCGTTCTCTTAATACTTTTTTTACAAACAGTCTCTTAGTTATGGACAATAAATATTAATGATTAAGATAAATTTGATTAACATAATAGTTTTTTATTTTATATTTTTTGCCAGTATAAATCAGATGATAATCTTAAATGATACTTAAAAATAATTAATTCTCAAAAATTTTATTCTGTCAAGTTTAATTTGATAAAATATTTCTAGTTGTAAGTAAAGTTTCTAATTCTATAACCAGAATTTAATCTCTGCAAATAATTTCCAGAAATTTTGCGAAGACAGTTTATAGAGAAGAATTGATTTTATTTTTCAGCGTTGGTAAATAAAGCTATGATATCCTATCAGGATAAGAGCGCGAACAAAAAACTTTCTCCTTCTTTTCTTTTTTTTTCTCTCCTGTTTGCGGAACATGACCTAGGAAATTCTGACTCCTGACTCCTGACTCCTGAGTAATTTATTTATAACTGTTCAACCGGACAAGTCTATTATATAGAATCAGGTTATATAGTAGATGTTCATAACTACACTTCAATATTCAATCTCCCCTACTCCCGCACTCCTCCAACTATATAATAAGTATTCAACCGGATTTTATCTTATACCAATTTGAAAAAAGAATGTTAGGAATAGTAAGAGCGATAAAAATACTTTAAATGATATGTCCCTTGGACAAAAAATATTATTTATGACCTAAAAACTATATTACAGCTATTCATTCTGACTCCTGACTCCTGACTCCTGACTCCTAAAAAGTACCCTAGCTATTTGTAGCAAACATTTATCAAACTGATATTACTCCCATTTTTGTAGGAAAGTGACGACTCATAAAAAAGAACTAAAAGTCAAGCAAAAAAGCTATAACTCTTAGTTCTTTTTTGAAATATTTTATTCTCCACTTCAACTAATATTAAATTGAAGTGCCAAAACTTAACTCAAAACTTAACTACAGAACAGGAACATAACGTTCTTTCTCAGGAACCTCAGCGTATTCAGCCACAATTTGGCGGAATTCATCACCATCAATAGTTTCCTTCTCAACTAATAGATCGACCAAACGATCTATCACAACCCGGTGATCCCGCATCATATGGCAAGCTTCCTCATAACAATGTTCTACAATACCGCGAACTTGAGCATCAATACGAGAAGCAATTTCATCAGAATATTCTGAACGAGTCATTAAGTCACGACCTAAGAATACCTCACTTTGTTGCGTTTCCAGAGACATCGGACCCAAGTCAGACATACCGTAACGAGTCACCATTTGACGTGCCATCCCTGTAACTTGCTGTAAGTCATTACCAGCACCAGTTGTCACCTCAGAATCACCAAAAATTACTTTCTCAGCAGCACGACCACCAAGAGCGCCAGTAATGCGAGCCAAAATTTGTGACCTAGAGATTAAACCTTGCTCTTCATTCGGCATAAACCAGGTGAGACCACGAGCTTGACCGCGAGGTACCAAAGTCACTTTTTGCACGGGGTCATGTTCTTTAATTAGAGTACCAACAATAGCATGACCAACTTCGTGATAAGCAATTAATCGCTTACTCTTACCATCCATCAGTGGAGTACCTTCCATACCTGCAACCACTCTGTCTACAGCATCATCAATTTCTCGCATCGTAATTGCTTCTTTGCGACGACGAGCAGTCAGAATAGCAGCTTCATTCAATAGGTTAGCTAAATCTGCACCTGTAAAACCAGGAGTCCGACGAGCGATCGCGTCTAGAGATATTTCATTACTTAGCTTCTTATCGCGAGAGTGAACATTTAAAATTGATAAACGACCCTTAATATCAGGAGCATCAACAGTAACTTGACGGTCAAACCTACCAGGGCGTAACAATGCAGAGTCTAAAACATCAGGGCGGTTAGTAGCAGCAATAATAATAATTCCGCTGTTGCCTTCAAAACCATCCATTTCAGTCAAGAGCTGGTTCAGAGTTTGTTCTCTTTCGTCATTACCTCCACCAATACCAGCACCGCGCTGTCTACCCACAGCGTCAATTTCATCAATAAAGATAATGCAAGGAGCGTTTTCCTTAGCTTTTTTGAATAGGTCTCTAACACGAGAAGCACCTACACCCACAAACATTTCCACAAATTCAGAACCAGAAATACTAAAGAATGGCACACCAGCTTCACCAGCGATCGCCTTGGCCAACAAAGTTTTACCAGTTCCTGGAGGACCAACCAAAAGTACACCTTTAGGAATACGCGCCCCTACAGCAGTAAATCTTTCTGGTTTTTTCAAGAAAG
>JBFRWR010000517.1:0-12629 GCA_051439685.1 Trichodesmium sp. | reverse complement strand
CCGGAAGCTTAAGCAAATGAAACAACCATTTCTCCATCCGCAATAAAAGGAAAAATTTCAGCATCCATCTCCGAGAGCTTAAGCAAATGAAACAACCATTTCTCCATCCGCAATAAAAGGAAAATTTTTACCCTCCATCTCCGAGAGCTTCAGCAAATGAAACAACTCTTTCTCTATCCGCAATAGAAAAGAAAATTTTTACCCTCCATCTTCGAGAGCTTCAGCAAATGAAACAACTATTGCTCTATCCGCAATAAAAGGAAAAATTTCATCCTCCACCTCCTGGAGCTTCAGCAAATGAAAAAAATCGCCACGCCAAAGAATTTTCGGTTGCATAGTCACAAAAAGTGTGATACGATAAAAATTGTCCGGCGTTACTCGACTATATACATGATTTTTTATTCAACTAAAAATAGTATAGTTTTTAAGCGATCGCCAACCTTAGTAAGAATCGGTACCTTGATAGAATAGAGATTGCTTTAGCTAGCTCAACTCTTTCCGATTAAACTAGACTCTAATATCATCGCCTCGCAATGACAGCAACCGACTTTTTTCTACCCAATACTTTTTGACTTATGACTTCTAACCTCTGACTTAACAAAATCCTACCGCCTCAATAACAGCCTCCAGAGCGATCGCCACATGAGTCCAATGAGTTCCCCCCTGACAAAACACCACATAAGGTTCCCGCAAAGGTCCGTCAGCCGAAAACTCAGAAGTAGACCCATCAATAAAAGTACCACCCGCCATAACCAACTTACCTTCATATCCAGGCATCGGTGCAGGTACCGGATCTAAATAAGACCCCACAGGCGAAAATTGCTGAATAGCTCGACAAAAAGCAATTAACCTCTCCGGCGAACCCAACCTTATCCCCTGAATAACATCCCGTCGTTTTTCCAGAGGCAAAGGATTAACCGGATAACCCAACCTATCAAAAACATAAGCCATCAAATGATTACCCTTCATCGCCTCCCCCACCATTTGTGGAGCCAAAAACAAACCCTGAAACAACAACCTATTCTGCTCAAAAGTCGCCCCCCCACTACTACCAATACCAGGAGCAGTCAACCGACAACTCGCAGCCTCCACCAAATCAGCCCTACCAGCCACATACCCCCCCGCCGTAACAATAGTGCCACCAGGATTTTTAATCAAAGACCCCGCCATTAAATCCGCCCCCACCGCAGTCGGTTCCCGCTCCTCAATAAACTCCCCATAACAGTTATCCACAAAACAAACCGTTTCCGGATTTTGTAGCTTAACAATCTTGACAATTTTCTCAATATCTGCAATAGACAAACTAGGTCGCCAAGAATAACCACAAGAACGTTGAATCAAAGCCAAACGAGTCCTTTCAGTAATTGCCGACTCCAAACCCTGCCAATCTATAGTCCCAGTTTCCCTCAGAGGTAACTCCCGGTAACTAACCCCAAATTCCTTCAGAGAACCCTGACCTTCCTCCCTCAGACCAATTACCTCCTCCAAAGTATCGTAAGGAGAACCCACAACAGACAACATTTCATCCCCCGGCCTCAGAGTTCCGAACAAAGCACAAGCGATCGCATGAGTTCCCGAAACAAATTGGACTCTTACCGCCGCAGCCTCAGCCCCCATCACCTCAGCAAAAACCTTGTCCAGAGTTTCCCGACCCAGATCATCATGTCCATAACCAGTCACCCCAGAAAAATGATGGACACCCACCCGATGATGACGAAAAGCATCTATTACCCGTCTGAGATTTTGCTTGACCAAGCCATCAATTTCCGAAAATATGGGAAATAGCTCTTGTTCTGCTGCTTCTAGATATTCAATGCTGTTCATATTTATTTACTTTATCTGTGGTATGGTTAATAAGATGTGACATTTTTATTAATGCCCAAATCTACAATCAAATCAAAAATTGTAATTTATCAGAAAAAAAGCACAATAAAAAATTTTTGTTTTGCTGAATGTAAACATAGTAGTTTAGCTTGTTTAATAAGTTAAATTCTCCGATCAAACTGGTAATGCTAAGATACTTCCCTTAGCTTATCTTTTCTATTTATTTAAGATTATTTAAGGAAAAGTTATCTTATAATATTTATCTATAGCAATCCTATTTTGTTCCTGTCAAAAATCCGCTCACCTTGTGGTAATTTAGGCAATAGGCAAGAGCGAATAGGTAATCTTTTCAGAGTTTATTTCTAATTCTTGAATTGTTGCAACCTATTTAGAATTGCTATATAAAGAATTTCAACTTAAACATTTAACATAATTCAGGATGTTGGTATAAAAATATTTGTATTAATAAATTTAGTTGTTACCAAAATATTTTCCAAATCCTCTAAACTTTTTCTTTTTGTGCTGAAAATAGCTCATTTCTGAGCGACAAAGTTCGTAACCTAGATACTTTTTATGACAATTTCAACATCAGAAAAACTTTCGCTAGATTGGTCTATCATAGGCTTTATGGCATTTATCCACATTGGAGCCTTATTTGTCTTACTTCCTAGTAACTTTAGTTGGACTGCAGTTGGTTTAGCTTTACTCTTACATTGGATTACAGGTGGTTTAGGTATTACTTTAGGGTTTCATCGTCTAGTC
This sequence comes from Trichodesmium sp., assembly GCA_051439685.1. GTDB lineage: Bacteria > Cyanobacteriota > Cyanobacteriia > Cyanobacteriales > Microcoleaceae > Trichodesmium. The sequence goes on along the minus strand of JBFRWR010000517.1, from coordinate 10,043 downwards.
ACACACCGTAGTTTTAAAACTCCTAAATGGCTAGAATACTTCTTAGTTTTTTGTGGCGTACTTGCTTGTGAAGGAGGAGTTTGTGATTGGGTAGGTTTACACCGCATTCATCATCTCCATTCAGATAATGAACAAGATCCCCATGATTCTAGTCTTGGTTTTTGGTGGAGTCACATGGGTTGGATGCTCCATGATTTACCAATTAAGTCTGAAGTACCTCGCTACACAAAGGATATAGCAGACGATCCTGTTTACAAATTTTTCCAATCTTATTTTATTCCCATGCAAATTGCTTTTGGTATTTTGCTCTACCTGATAGGAGGTTGGTCTTTTGTAGTTTGGGGAGTTTTCTTTAGATTAGTTATTGTTTTTCACTGTACTTGGCTAGTTAACAGTGCCACTCATAAGTTTGGTTATCGTACCTATGATTCTGGTGATGATTCTACTAATTGTTGGTGGGTAGCAGTTTTAACTTATGGTGAAGGTTGGCACAACAACCATCATGCTTTTCAATATTCAGCACGTCATGGTTTGCAATGGTGGGAAATTGATACTACCTGGATGATGATTCAATTTTTGCAATTTTTTGGTTTGGCAACTGACGTAAAACTAGCAACAAAATAAGGTAGTTATTCAGTCTGAAAAATTAGAAACTTAAGACTCTAAAATACAACAAATTAGACATCAAATTTTTTCTTGACTAGAAGCAAAAGAACTAGCTAAATCAACTTTGGTCAGATTTCTGGCAGGTTCCTTATTTTGAAGTAATTCTTTAGTAGGATTATATTCTAATTTATTCATTGTTTTGACCCTATATGATCTATTTCTATTTCATATAGGGTTTTCTGATTAGACATCTTCGATACAGGACTTAGGCATTTTTGAGTTTTAAACACTACATATATACAACGTTATAGTTTTTAGATACTATATATAGTGTTACAGCGTAAGTCCTACGATAATCAAAAATCAAATCATACCAAATACGGTTATCAAAAGGTATGGTCATTTCAAACAAGGATGAAACACTTTTGTAGCCAGAAACCCTTTCCAGGAAAATAACAACTCGTCCCAGTCTTATTCAGAATGACTATACTTTTCAAATTCTGCTCTAACCTTTCTTACTTCTGGCTTACCGTTTTAATACACATTCCCGCAGCGATCGCCACCAACTCTGGAAAAGCCTCAAAAATTAGAGCAATAACTCCCAGTGGAGTCCGCTGGCCATAACTATGACTCGATGTGAATTGAGATGAAACACCAATAACTTGTCCAATTAAGTCATGGAAATCACCAAGTCCTTGCAAAATTTCCACAGTAGTCTGAAGTCTCTCTGGAGTTAACTTCAAAAGTTCAACAATTGGTGCAGGAATAGGTATTGTTCGATTTGCTTCTAGGTCTAGAGTATTAGCTTCTAAAATCTCATTTTTATGTTGTAAAATTGCCTTTGCCATAGCTTTTAAGGCCATAGAACGGTCTAAACTTTGAGTTTTAGCAAGTTCTAGGGAGCCTTGATGAGCGCGATTAATCACATTCATCGTTGAGTTAGCAGAATAATTGTCCCTGTTCATAAGATTAACGTCTGTAAGCAAACCAGACTATCAAAGCAGGAAGCATAGCCAAAAGCACTGCTACGAGCGCCCAGATAATTATATTAGAACCAGAAGAATGTAAAGCTAAAGGTAGCCAAATCACCAATGGCACTAAAATCATTACTAGAGCTAGTGGTAAATAGTGACCCCTCCAATGAGAATAAGCCCGATACCACTTTTTACCTGTCCATCGCCAAGTAGGTTGATAGGGATAGTGAGTAGAAAGTTGTTCAAGAGTGTCGCCTTTTTCATTGACGACAAAAATTTGCTGACAGCGGTTACAGCCAAAAGCATCTGTCAGAGCTATAGGAATTAAGAGTCCCTTTCGCCTACATGGACAGGGGTACTCTCCATTTAAATCTATCTTTTGAGCTTTTTGAAGTCGCAAAGTAATTCTAGAACCGAAAGCGTTTATAGAAAAACAAAGATGATCTGAGACTCGGTATTGGTAATGCCAATTCTAGCTCGTATTTAATATAACCTGATTCCAGGGTTTGTGGTACCTAATTTTTATAAGTAGCACTCAGTTATCAGCAATTCAGTAATAGGCTATCCTTGGAATATAATAAGACCATAACCTAAGCAAAGATAGATAATATCTCTAGAATTACCTTAATTTTAGTAAGCGGGTAACGCGATTCGAACGCGCGACATCAACCTTGGCAAGGTTGCGCTCTACCACTGAGCTATACCCGCGACTTGCATTCATTTACTATGATTCCACAAATAATTTGATTTGTCAACCCTCAGCAGAATTTTTTTTAAGAGCAAATCTTATAAATTTGGTTTACCCAACAATTGAGGTATAAAGCCTCTCCATTGATAGACAAAAAAGAGATAAATTCCTATTAGGCCATCTTCTTCTTCATAAGAAGAGGTAATTATTAATTATTGAACTATGCTTCAGATGATATATCGGACTCTAATACAGGGTTTGAAGTTATTGGTAAAGTTTGAGTATTACCAGATATCTGATAATTATTAGACTGATAATTCAGACCACCCTTAATCTGACGCATCAAACTTGCCATTTCCAGAGCATTCATAGCATATTCCCAGCCTTTATTACTTTTAATACCAGCTCTCTCCAAAGCTTGCTGCATAGTATCTGTAGTCAAAACACCAAAAATTACTGGTACACCTGTTTGAAATGATGCTGCAGCAACACCTTTAGATACTTCAGCAGCCACATAGTCAAAGTGAGGAGTTTGGCCTTTAATTACAGCACCTAGACAAATTATGGCATCATAACGATTACTCATAGCCAATTGCCGGGCCACCAGAGGAATTTCAAAACTGCCAGGTATCCAAATATAATCTACTTGAGTCCCTTCAGGATTAGGATCAACACCGTGGCGTTTCAAACAATCTTGACAACCATCGAGCAGTTTACCAGTAATTAAGTCATTGAAACGACCAATTACAATAGCAAAGCGTAAAGAGTCAATTTGAGTAAATGTTCCCTCGAAAACTGTCATATTAGAATTTTTTTTATGTTAGTTAATTAATACAATTAAAATTTAAGGACTTAGATTGTAAGAGTATAGAGGAAACAAGCACTAACTCGCTATCCCCTGACTCTTACATTGTTTCCTGGTCTTAGATTTTAGATATTGCCAGTTCAGATTAATGTTACCAAAAAAATCAGGCCAATAGGTCTCTTTGAATAGCTCTAGTAGTTGGTACTGTTAAGTGATAACTGAATTTGGCCTAAACCACCAAAAAGTTTAAAACACCTACTAAAATTACTAGAGCTAGCCACAAACCAGAACCAACAAAAATCAAAGATTTGCCTTGATTCCAAATTTGAGGAGAAGCATAGGCGACAGGTACGCCAACTACTAATACAAAAGATAATACTACTAATAGAAGTAGGACGAATTGAAAGAGAAATGTTAACATTTTTTTGCTCCCAGTACAACAACAAAGTCATTCTATAAGACATTAGAGTATCATAAATTGTGCGATGGTAATTTTAATTTGAGTAGCAAATTTTCAGTTTAGGTAGGTCATTTCAGGGAAAAGTTATCTTTTTCTAGAGGAATTATTAATATCTGCCTCTAGCTTAATAACTTACGCACCTTAGCTAAGAAACTGGTTTTATTACCCTAATTTAATGGTTGGCATTGAAGTAGCAAAACAAATTTAAAAGAGCTTGCTTGTCTATTAAATTCAGAAATATCATCGAAAAATAGTAATGAAGCTAATCGACAAAAGAATCAGATTCGAGATACTATAAATCGCCTCAAAGAATTAGAAATTGTGACAGAAAATAGTGAAGCTATTCATTAATTAATAATGGATAATTGATAATTACCTCTCCGCAAAAGGGAGAGGATTGACCAATAATATATAATCTGCTTAAGTAGTTATTGTATGGTAGGGAGATGGGGAGATGGGGAGACGCGGAGATTGAAGTGTAGACAGAATTATGAACATATACTATATAACCGAATTGTATATAAGGAAAATATTTATTTTTTTTCCTTCAAAGGGGAGGCTTCAAGGCGTGAATTATCTAATTATTTAATAGCTTAATTATTAATTATTTTGGTAAGAAAAGTAAAGGTATTAGAACCTTGATATTTTCTCTTTGGGATTCTCAAAAAAAGGAAGAAAATTTAGCACTATTAGAGCTACTATGGAAAAATCTAATCGTAGAAAGTAAGAATAAAAACAGATGAATTAGATGTTCTGAAAAACTGCAATAATCAATGTAACATTATCTACTAAAACATATTCTTGCAAACTAGGAAATTGACGATAATATTTCAACTTATCGCCGCGTTCGCGTAGCGTCTCCGAAGGAGAATCGTATTTTTCTGTACTAGGGGAAATCACCTCAACAATGACTTTCGGATGTTTAATAAAGTCACGAGATTTTAAATCCTCAGCATTACAAAATCACTAGATCGGGATAAAAATAACGATTATTTTTACTATCCTGAACTTTTACATCGGAAACATAAGCTTCACAACCTCTTTTACTCAAATGAGGTCTTAAAGCTGTATATAAATTCAGGTAAATTTTAGTATGAGGAATAAATAGTTCCTCCAGTCATAGCTAAAATTTCACCGTCTACATATTCATGGCGAAATTCCTGTTTAGCTTCCCATTCTAGGTATTCTTCTGGACTAATTTTTTGAGAATTTTGGGGTTGAGCAATCATCAGTTTTTTATTGTCTCAATATTCTATTATACCAGACTTTCGAGATAAATTATGATTGAATAAACGAGAGCATTCTTGACGAATTCTGTGAATTTATTCGGCAATCTCATCCTTATACATAATTAATTTCCAAGAAATAATATCAAAGGATTGAAATCCTTGGCTAATAGCTTAAGTTATCTTTGAGATGACTTAATTATTTATGCTATCCTCATATTTTTAAGCCGATAAAATCTTACTTTTGACTTTTGAATTTTGACTTTTAATAAATGAACATAATCTTATGCCACACAACAGCAGACTTCGACGCTCTCGGCGCCGCCGTCGGACTAACTCACCTCCACCCAGGTAGTCGTCTCGTATTAACAGGTGGTTGTCACCCCACTGTCAAACAATTCCTTGCCCTTCATCGAGACGAATTTGCCATCATCGAACGTCGTTCCGTTAATCCAAAACAAATTCGTTCTATATATATAGTTGATACTCAAACACGCTCCCGACTCGGAAAAACTGCCGAATGGTTAGACTTACCCCACCTATCAGAAATTATCATCTACGACCATCACTGTGAAATTCAAACGGACATTCAAGGGGCTAAAACTTATATAGAAGCAGTAGGAGCAACTACAACTTTAATAGTAGAAAAACTTCAGACTCTAGAAAATTCCTCTACTCCTATATTAACTCCGGTAGAAGCAACTATTATGGCCCTTGGTATCCACGCTGATACTGGTTCCTTGACTTTTGACCATACAACACCACGAGATGCAGCAGCTTTAGCTTGGTTAATGCAACAGGGCGCAAATTTAGCGGTGATCGGGGAATATGTAGAACCCGGTTTATCACCTCTGCTCCAAGATTTATTGAAAATTTCCTTGGAAAAACTGCAACGATCTACAATGAGAACCTATCAAATAGGATGGGTATTACTACACACAGAAGAATATATTCCTGGTTTATCAAGTTTAGCATCAAGATTAATCGACCTAACAGAAATAGATGCTCTACTTTTAGCTCATACCCATTCCCTCAAAGACACCACAGAAAAAAGCTTAACCATGATCGGGCGATCGCGTATTCCAGAGACAAACCTGAGTCAATTATTTCAACCCCTTGGAGGAGGAGGTCATCATCGAGCAGCAGCACTTAGTCGGCGAGATACAAACCCTAACGCCACATTAGAAAAACTCCTAGACCAACTCAAAAATCAAATTCCTCATCCTCCTACTGCCAGAGATTTAATGTCATCTCCAGTTCGCACTATTCCCCCAGAAACATCTATAGAAGAAACTCACCGAATACTACTACGTTACGGTCATTCTGGTTTATCAGTAGTAGACTCATTTGGCAAATTAGCAGGAATTATTTCTCGACGAGATATTGACATTGCCCTACATCATGGTTTCTGTCATGCTCCAGTCAAAGGTTACATGACACCCCAACTCAAAACAATTTCCCCAGAAACAACTCTTCCAGAAATTGAAGAGTTGATGGTGACATACGATATTGGTCGGTTGCCTGTTTTGGAAAATAATCGTTTAGTGGGAATAGTCACGCGCACCGACGTTTTACGGGAATTGCATCAACAACAACGTCCCCAAGATAAACAAGCAGGTTGCATTCCTGGTCAAACTTGTAAATCAATTACGGAGCTTTTAGAAGAGCGTCTTGCTCCTCAACTTTGGCAACTACTGACCTGTGTTGCTGAGTTAACAGAAAAACGCGGTTGGCAACTATATCTAATTGGGGGAGGGGTACGAGACTTACTATTATCAAAATCTGATGAGACTCTACTCTTAACAGATATAGATTTAGTGGTAGATGGTTGTCACTCTGAGGAGAGAGAAAAAGCACCAGCAGTAGAATTGGCAACAGCACTGCAAAAAATTTACCCCACAGCACGTTTAGAAGTTCACGGTCAATTTCAAACTGCTGCTCTACTCTGGCATAATGATTTAGTATTAGACTCCCTTTGGATAGATATTGCCACTGCTCGTACAGAATTTTATCCCTATCCCGCAGCTAACCCAGAAGTAGAAGCAAGTTCAATTCGCCAAGATTTGTATCGTCGGGATTTTACAATTAATGCTTTGGCAGTACGACTGACTCAACCTCGTACTGGTGAATTACTTGATTTTTTTGGTGGTTTATCAGATTTGCAGGCGAAACAGATGCGCGTGTTACACGCCAACAGTTTTATTGAAGACCCAACTCGTATTTATCGAGCAGTAAGGTTTGCGGTAAGATTAGGATTTAAGATTGAAGAGAAAACAGAAGAATATATTCGTTATGCAATTAATAGTGGCGTGTATGATCGTCAAAATCTAGGGAAAGCAGAAAAAAATAGAAGGAAACCTGCCTTGGAAACTCGCCTCAAGAGTGAGTTAAAATATATTTTGACAGCTAAATATTGGAAACCTGCTTTACAATTGTTGGGAAATCTAGGAGCTTTACGTTGTCTGCATCCAAGTTTGGAATTAGAGGGGAGGTTATGGAAGCAGGTATGTTTGGTGGATAGGTTTTTGCAACGTTTCGATCCTAATCAAAATTTATGCCACTGGGAAATTCGGTTAGAGGTTTTAATTGCTTATTTGGAGTCTGAGTATCGGGGTTTAGTGGGCAAAAATTTACAGTTACCTCTTGATGGTATTAAACGACTGGAAAATTTGGAGGTAGCAAAAGTTAAAGTTATAGAGGGTTTGGGAAAATGTGAAACTCCCAGTCAGGTAGTGTGGTTGTTGAGGGAATATGATTTGCCGATGTTAATTTTGATAGCTCTACAATGCGAACGTTGGCTGAGACGAAAGCTTTGGCAATATTTGACTCAGTGGGCAAATATTAAACCTATTTTAAATGGAAATGATTTAAAAACAATGGGTTATAAACCAGGGCGTCAGTTTAAGTTAATGTTAGATGATATTTTGGCTGCAACTTTGGATGGCAAGATTAGCGATCGCTCTGGTGCTGAGAAATTTTTAGCTAGATATTATCCTCAAGAATGCTAGAGAGAATTGAGCAAGGGTGGGGTGTGTGGGGAGTGTGGGGAATGTGGGGAGTGTGGGAAGTGTGGGGATGTGGGGAGTGTGGGAAGTGTGGGGAGTGTGGGGAGTGTGGGAAGTGTGGGGAGTCTGGGAAGGATGGGAAGTGTGGGAAGTGTGGGAAGTGTGGGAAGTGTGGGGAGTGTGGGAAGTGTGGGGAGTCTGGGAAGGATGGGAAGAAATTAAAAAATAGACATCTCCAATAATAAAAATCCAAATCAATTATCCCACAGAAATCATAAATTAGGGCTTGCTGACAAAAGTCTTTTTTAAGCAGTAGGGGAGCGGGGAGTAGGGTAGGGACGTTGCATGCAACGTCCCTACAGGAGTGATTTTTTGGCTTAACTATGTGCCCAAAATCCACTCATTTTTGAGCATCAGTAGCTCAAAACTAGGTACTTTTTCCCAACCGTGCAAAGGTTAAAACTTTTATCTGTCAATACTTTTAGATTTAATCAGCAAGCCCTAATTATACCAATTCCCATGCATTAACGCTATACTTGCGTAATACCTTAGTTATTAACTAATAAAAAAAACATAATCACTTTTTTCCTAATTTGAGTCAAGTTAATGTTAATTATTCTTATGTTTATATACAATCCAGTTATATAGTATATGTTCATAATTCTGTCTACACTTCAATCTCCGCGTCTCCGTGTCCCCGTGTCTCCGCGTCTCCCTACCATACAATAACTATTCAACCAGATTCTATATTACTTCTCCCTCACTCCTTACTCCCCCACTCCCCTACTCAACAAAATGTAGAAAAGTTTTTGATAAATGGTATTATTTCCCCCTACTCCCTACTCCCTAAAACCCTAAATATAAAATCTAAAATTCTTCTCAAATAGCCAATTAATATTACAATCAATTAAGAAATATTTCTTATGGGTAATCAATTATGTCTGCTAACGTAGAAATTTATACCTGGTCAAGTTGTCCATTTTGCATTCGTGCTAAAGCCCTTTTAGATAAAAAACAAGTAAGCTATCAGGAATATGCTATAGATGGTGATGATATGGAAAGGGTAAAAATGGCCGAGAGAGCAAATGGCCGTAGTTCCTTGCCCCAAATCTTTATCAATGACAAACATATAGGTGGCTGTGATGAGCTACATGGACTAGAAGCTCAAGGGAAACTAGACCAACTTCTAGGAGTTTAGTATCAATTTCGGTAAGACAAAAACTTTACTGGAATTTATGATTTTAGAGGGGTAGATATTTGTTGAAAATGATTATTGCCCCCTATTAATGACTAAAAATATTTTGAACTAATTAACAAAAATAAAGATGAAATTTGCATTCATCATAGATCCCATAGATCGACTTAACCCAGTTCACGATAGTAGCGTTGCTTTAATGGAAGCTACTCAAGAACTTGGTCACGAAGTTTGGATAACGCAAGTTAACCAATTAACTACTATTGAGAGTAAAACCTGGGCAACTCTACAGCGGGTACATTTAATGCCAGTTGAAAGAGTGGAAAATCATTGGGTAGCAAGTAACCCTTGGTTTGACAAGGGAAAAATTACGCTGCAACCTTTGGAGTCAATGGATGCGGTATTTATGCGCCAAGATCCACCAGTAACTATTCCTTATCTTTATGGTACTTATCTTTTAGACTATATTAATCCAGAAAAAACTTTAGTAATAAATTCTCCTCAAGGGTTACGCGCTGCTAATGAAAAAATGTATGCTTTACAATTTACTCAAGTAATTCCCAAAACAATTGTTAGTCAAGATAAACAGATAATTAGAGAATTTTTAGAGTCACAAGGATCAGCAGTTTTGAAACCTTTAGGAGGAAAAGCTGGGGAGGGAATTTTATTTTTAGAACCCACGGATAAAAATTTTAATTCTCTAATAGAAATTAGTACAAAACAAGGTCAAGAACCTGTGATGGTTCAGAGTTATTTACCCGCAGCAAAAGATGGAGATAAGCGAATTATTATGTTGAATGGTAAAGCTATTGGAGCAGTAAATCGAATTCCTACTGGTAAAGAATTTAGAGGAAATATGGCAGTTGGTGGCAGAGTTGCTCAGACGGAAATCACGGAAAGAGAGTATGAAATTTGCGAGTATTTAGCTCCTAAATTAATTGCAGATGGTTTATATTTTGTAGGAATAGATGTAATAGGTGGTTATCTGACTGAGGTGAATGTTACTAGCCCAACTGGAATTAGAGAAATTGATTTGCTTGATAATGTTAATCTTGGTCAACAAGTAATAGAATGGGTAATTAAT
>JBFRWR010000516.1:0-5517 GCA_051439685.1 Trichodesmium sp. | reverse complement strand
GGCGATCGCCTAATCACTAGAAAAATTTCTGGAGAACAAACTTCAGTACAACCTTTAAATGATAGAGAAGGAGGTCGTAATATTGCTCAATTAAATCCTCCAGGAAATCCAGGAAGCGATCGAATTAAGGTTTTGTTTCGGGTAGATGAGTCTAGGTTTCTGAGAATAACAGTGGAGGATTTATTAACAAATGAAACTTTGTTAAATGAGCAAGCTGTTGTGCAGTTGAGTTAGGATTTTTTTTGATAATATAGCAGATTTAACTAAGGGTGAGGTACACCTACGCGAGCAAGATGCTCGCACTGATAAAATTTAATTATCAATATCTGTACCTCACGCTTCTTGGGAAATGCTATATGTGTAATTTTTGAGGAGAATAAATAGGTTGCGAAAGATCAAAAAGTAGATAACAAAACTGAAACTATTACCTGTTACCTGTTGCCTCAAAGCAGTAAGATTTTTATGCACAAATCAAATAGGATTGCTATAGTTAATTTGAGCTAAAAACATGAGCAAATTATGAATCCTAAATGATGTAGAGGCAAACTGCTGTTTGCCCCTACTACCAAAATATTACAACTTTTTGCTTGGGTTTGCTGAAAAAAATCTTTTTTCAGGAGTAGGGGAGTAGAGAAGTAGGGGAGTAATTTTTTTGCCCAACTATCCACTAGAAATGCTCTCCTTTTTGAGCATCAAGAGCTGAAAATCAGGTACTTTTTCCAGACCTAAAAATGCACTTACCTTTATCAGTTAATGCTTTGATATTGAATTGGCAAGCCCGACAATAGAATCTTACAAGCGATGCACAGATTGCTATAAGAGGAGCGAAATTATCGGAAAAATAATAGAAAAAATGCGTAAGCATTCAGCTATTAGGCGTCAGCTATTCCTGCGGAATGCTGCGCAAACAGTAAATCCTATCTAAACCTGAAAATAGCTTGAAATGAATATAAGCTTTAAAGTCAGCTTTGATAGTAAGATTCAATTTACCTCAATAAAGCCAAGCTTTTATCTCAAACTAAAATAAATAGCTGACTGCTGAATGCTTACAAAAATTCAGCTACTTTAGACATGAAAAAACTCGAAATTAATTACCCTTAATTCACTAAAATTCCCATAATCTACACAACACTAACTGTAACTTCATCTAACTGCTTCAAGAATTTTTTAATCAACCCAATAGTCACCGCTGGAACTTCCAATTGAGGAGTTAAACCTACACCTTCTAATGTTTGAAAAATCCGCACAGCTTGAGGATTCAAATCTGCTAAACGTTGACCTATTTCAGGACCAGTAAATTCTGATTTTTTACCCCAAATAATTGCCGTGGGAATTGTTAATTGACTCATATATAATGATAAGTCAAAACACAAATCTCCCCGCACAAAAGATAAAGCAGCATATTCAGCATTTGGTTGGTTTGCTGACTCTAAATATGCCTCTACAATTTCATCAAAAATCAAACTAGGATTAGCAAATTGTCTCGTTTCTAGGAAACTTTTAATTCCTCCAGGAGTAGCAACACCTGCACTATAAATAAAACGATCTATTATTGGTGTACTTACCAGTTGAGCAAAAAAGCTGCCAGTATAATTTTCTCCGAAGTCAGATAAACCTGCAGGAGTTGTCAATATTAGAGACTTAAATAATTCCGGGTGAGCGATCGCTACTCTTACCATGATTGCAGCAGTCAGGGAAGAGGCAATAACTCTAGTGGGTGGTTGACAAGTTTGTTCTAAAAATTCGATAATTGTGGTAATGTAGTCGTCTACTTTGTAATCTAACGCCTGATGTTCCGAGCGCCCCCATCCAATTAAGTCGGGAGCGAGGATACGATATTCGGAGGCGAAGGCTGGGTAAACTTTTGACCATTCGTAAGCGGATGAACCTCCGCCGAAACCGTGAAAAAATACTAGAGTGGGTAAGTCGTCCGTGTTTTCGGTCTCAGTTTTCCAGGGTGCTTTGTCATTTGTGTAGTAGACCATGCGACCTTGGGAGGTGACAATTGATTTTTGTTCAAAACCTAAAGGGATAAACATAGTAATTTGAGATTTTAGAATGGGTATTAATATGGAAACATCTTCAGTATAGGATCATTTTTGGGTGGTGGTGTATTGTAATTATTTTGGTTAAGGGAAAAGTGGGAGCATCTTGCTCCCTTGCTAGACGTTGTTCATCTGAAACATAACAGTCAGGAATGAGATGTGAGAAAAATTGTAGGGGTTTGGTCTCCAAATCCCATCATGTTGACTAGGGTTTGGAGACCAAACCCCTACGATAAAATCTTACAACATAAGCGCGGATTCCTTATCTGTTGGGTTTCCCAAGCTCAACCCAACCTAAAGAAGTAAAAATGTTATTAAGATTAGCAGATTTTCAATTTTTTCTAGTTTAAAGTAATTATTATCTATGATTATTAGGTGAAACAAATGCAAGTTAAAGAAAATAAGTTTTCCTGGTATGATGTGCCTGAAGATGTCAAAAGTTTATTGATGTTAGCTGTAGAAAATTGGGAGGATACAGAAACCTCAGCAAATTATATTAATCAAGCTTTGGCTAAGACTGATGGAAATCTGGATATTTTGATAGGAGCTTATCGTTATTTTTTCTATAAAAATAATATGAAAATGTCGCTGCAATTGGCACATAAAGTAATTGCTGAAGTGAAAAAACGAGAAAATTTACCCGATGATTGGCAGGAGGTAAAAAGTATATTAGCTAGTCGAAAAAATGAACAACAAATTAATTTATATATTACAGCTTATGCTGCTACTGGATTGATTATAGCAAAGATGGGAGATTTGGAAAAGGCTAAAGCAATAAGTGAGGAAGTTCAAGAAATTGATGAGAAAAATGATTTAGCAAAAATTTTGTTTGATGTGATTACTAGACCGCCTGATGAAGAGGAAGATTAAGGAAATTTGCTGATGAATATTAAAAGGGAATCCAATCTGTTTTATCTATCCATTCTTCAGCTTCAGAAGTTTCCCAAATCATCCAAACTTCTTCAGCTAATCTGCCTAAAGTTATCTCTGAACGTAACCAAAATAAACCCCAAATATGCCGATCATTTTCCCAATGAAGTTGTAAATGCCCAGGCATACTTTTACGATTATTTGTTACCAGTAGTCTTTGTGATGATTCTAGATAAACTAAAATATCTGGGTCTGGTGTGGCCAGGGGCGGAGTATTTGGATCGCCTACTCGCAAAATATCTATAGATGAGTTAATATTTAATACAGCTATTTTTAGCTGAGGCGACAAATTTTCATCGAGTAAAAAACGGATTTTCATCTATCTATTTAGTTGTGTTTTCTTCTTTCTGCGCTTTAATTTGTCTAATCCTTTTTACCACAGGTGAAGGTTCAGAAGCTAACCATTCTTGATAACGCTGTTCCCGCCATGTAGCTAACCGTGACATATAAGCATCTATTTCATCCCGATCATACAGATAATAAGTAATAGTAGCATAAATTTTTTCTAAACTTAAAGTAGGTAATTCAGTCTGAATTTTTTCTGGTGTATATCCTTTCCAATAGTAAGCTATGACATCATCAATACCAATACGATGTCCTTTTATTCTAATGTCATCAGGGTTTAAAAATTCAAAATAATCCTCTAATTTCATTGTTTTATCTCCTAACTATTAGAATTTTCTGAAATCAAATTTTTGATATTTCAATCTGATAATTATATCATCTTTAACTAAAAGTTGTAAGGGTTTGATAGTTGTAGAGGGTTTGATAATTTTAGAGGGTTTGAAAACCAAACCCCTACTAGCTTTAATATGATTACATTGAATTATGCCAATTTACTATTTTGAACCTATCAAATCTTACTTTTGACTTCTAACTTCTAACTTCTAACTTCAAATATATCTTGCTATCCTATAAAGAAATGACCTAAAATTAACTTCCTACTCTAAACTATGACTGAAAAAACTCAGCGCATTTGTATTCTCGGTGGCGGTTTTGGTGGACTTTATACCGCCCTCCGCTTGATCCAGTTTCCCTGGGAAACATCAGAAAAACCCGAAATAGTCTTAATAGACCAACGCGATCGCTTCCTCTTTGCCCCACTATTGTACGAACTTGTCACCGGGGAACTGCAAACCTGGGAAATTGCCCCACCATTTGCAGAGTTATTTAATAACACTGATATTCGCTTTTGTCAAGGGGTAGTTTCTGGAATTGACATCAACCAACAAGAAGTAAAACTAGAAAACGGTCAAGGATTCAGTTACGATCGCCTTGTCTTAGCAATGGGAGGTGAAACACCTGTAGAAATGGTAAAAGGTGCTGCCGAATACGCTATTCCATTCCGCACCATTAATGATGCTTACCGTCTGCAGGAAAAATTGCGAGCTTTAGAAGCATCAGATCGTGAGAAAATTCGGATTGCTGTTGTTGGTGGTGGTTACAGTGGAGTAGAATTAGCTTGTAAATTAGCAGATCGTTTGCCAGAAAGGGGCCGCATTAGATTAGTCGAACGAAATGATATGATTTTGCGAACATCCCCAGACTTTAACCGACAAGCAGCTTCTCAAGCTTTATCACAACGAAATATTTGGATAGACTTAGAAACAGAAGTAGAATCAATAGAACCGGATCAAATTTCCCTAAAATACAAAGAACAAATTGACACCATCCCTGTAGATATCGTTTTGTGGACAGTTGGTACAAAAGTTGCCTCGGTAGTGCAGTCGTTACCATTAACAAAAAATCAGCAACACCAAATTCTGACAACTGTAAAGTTACAAGCTATAGACAACCCAAAAATCTTTGCTCTAGGAGATTTAGCAGAGTGCCAAGATGCAGATGGGCAAAAAGTCGCCACCACTGCTCAAGTAGCAATACAACAATCTGATTATGTTGCCTGGAATATTTGGGCATCTTTGACGGGGCGACCTCTGTTGCCATTCCGTTATCAACCATTAGGTGAAATGATGGCATTGGGACTTGACAATGCTACTCTCACCAGTTTAGGTATTAAGTTGGATGGTCAGATAGCACATTTAGCTAGACGTTTAGTTTATCTGTATCGGTTGCCAACCTTGGAGCATCAAATTAAAGTTGGTTTCAATTGGATAGTTAATCCTGTTAAAGAAATGCTTTCAAGTTTGTAAGGTTTATTGATGATTAATTCTTTATTCTCTGTTCCCTATAAATCTAAAAGCAGTAAGAGTTTAAGGGATTGAAATCTGATATATAGAGACGTTTTAGGTAAATATATTCCTAGATTTTTAAGTGATAAATATTCGTCTTTATTTCTTCCTCCCTATCAAAAAAATTGGGTCTAAAACCCCGCCTTTTAAGGCGAAATGTTTTTGGATAGTTACTCTAATCCCTGTGACAAAAACAACTTCTAATATAGAATCCGGATAATTACTATAGCTTGCGTCATTGCGACTGGAACGGAGTGGAAGGTTTCACTTTCCTACGGAATGCTAAAGCAAACGTGACATGTTTGCGGAGCATTCTGGAACAGAAATGCGCAGCATTCCGTAAGGAAAGCAAT
>JBFRWR010000515.1:0-6886 GCA_051439685.1 Trichodesmium sp. | reverse complement strand
TTTAGAAGTAGCGATCGCCTCTACCAATTTACTCGCCGACTTTTGTCCCATCCGTTCCAGGGAGGTCAAATTTTCCACAGTCAAATCATATAAATCAGCCACTGACTCAACTAAACCACTATTAACCATTTGCTGGACTAACTTCTCGCCCAAACCATTAATATCTAAAGCTCCCCTGGATGCCCAATGTATTAAGGAACCTCGGAGAATAGCCGGACATGAGGCATTAATACAGCGAGTGACTGCCTCATCAGTAGGTTTAACTACAGGTTGACCGCATTCTGGACAGTGGGTAGGCATTTGAAATCTTGTAGCTGTTGTTGGTCGTAAGTCTGGTAAAACTCTTACTACTTCCGGGATAATTTCTCCTGCTTTGCGGACTATTACGGTGTCCCCAATATGTAAGTCCAGTTCTGCCAAGCGATCGCTATTGTGTAGGGATGCCCTTTGTACCGTTGTCCCTGCCAACTGGACTGGTTTTAATTCGGCCACCGGGGTAAGTGCCCCAGTACGGCCCACTTGAACTGTAACTGCCTGGACAATAGTTGGGATTTCTTCAGCAGGATATTTGAGAGCGATCGCCCAGCGTGGGAATTTTTGAGTAAAGCCTAATTTTTTTTGTAGTGGTAAGGAGTTAAGTTTAACAACTACTCCATCGGTTAAATATGATAAATTTTGTCGTTTTTTATCCCAGTATTGATAATATGCTTGAACTAAATCTAAAGATGAACAAAGTTGACGATGAGGATTAACTTTAAACCCTAATTTTTGGAGTAATTCTAAATTTTCCCAGTGGGTAGAAAGTTCAGAAAATTGTGAATTATTTTGTTCTAGATGAAGTGTATAAGCAAAAAAATCTAATCGGCGTTGTGCAACTATTTTTGAGTCTAATTGTCGTAAAGTACCTGCTGCCGCATTCCGGGGATTTGCAAATAGAGATTCTCCTATTTTTTCTCTTTCATTATTGATACTTTCAAATACATTTATTGATAAAAAAGCTTCACCCCGAACCTCTACAACTGGAGGTGGATTATTAACTTTAAGTCTGAGGGGAATACTATTAATTGTTTTGACATTTTGAGTAATATCTTCTCCCATATTTCCATCACCACGA
Source organism: Trichodesmium sp. (assembly GCA_051439685.1). Taxonomy (GTDB): domain Bacteria; phylum Cyanobacteriota; class Cyanobacteriia; order Cyanobacteriales; family Microcoleaceae; genus Trichodesmium. Next base: position 5,772 of record JBFRWR010000515.1, on the reverse strand, counting down.
GTCGCACCTCGAACTAACAAACCATCTTCATAAGTTAGAGCTAAAGCAGAACCATCAATTTTTAATTCACAAACATAGTCTACTGTTTCTTGAGGATTTGAATTTGAATTAGGATCGATAATTAATTGCCTTTGCCAACGTTCTTGCCAACTTTTTAATTCCTCAATATTAAAAGCATTTTCCAAACTATAAAGAGGAACATTATGTTTAACTGAAACAAATTTAGTTGCTGGTTTTTCTCCCACTCTTTGAGTCGGACTATCAGGAACAATTAATTGAGGATATTCAGTTTCCAATTCCTGTAATTCTCGATAGAGGCGATCGTAAATAGCATCCTCCATAATTGGGTTATCAAGAACATAGTAAGCATAACCAGCTTCTTGAAGTTGCTCCCTTAATTTTTGAATATGCTTCTCAACTTCTGGTGTTAATTTTGCCATTATTTCTTTGCTCCTATCCAACCCAATTTTTTCAAGTAAATAAATATTGCCTTAACCACAAAATTGATAAATTATATAATCTATATCCCTGTCAAAAACCCTATAATAATATTTCCAATAATTAATTTTTTAGGCTCCTGACTGACAACAAGTGTGAACTAAACATTTAGCTATTATAACAAATTGAAATGAAGAAACATCGTAAGCATTTAGCTAATAGCTTTTTAATGTAATGAAGACAGCATTTTTTTTATTCTACTAAATTTACTACCACAAATCTGAGTTATTAACTCATATAATTTGTGGTAGTAAATTATAGATGTATCTCAAAAGCTGTTAACTAAGTTCCTCTGCATGAGGCTAGCTGACTGCTGAATGCTTACAGGTAAAAATGGAAAAATCAATGAATTTAATCATTGCACAAAACCTAAAGTATCAAATTTGTTTTATATCAAAAATTTTGCTAGTAGCTAACCATTAATAACAGCCATTTAGCTACTAGCAATAAATTTAAAATAAATGTCAAAGTCAAGACAAAAGCTAATAGTAACTCTAATCGGTCAAAATATTTATAATTTTGCCTGTTTTCTATTTTTTATAGATAAATATGAGCCAACCATATTTATAATAAAATAACTCCAATAAATATCATATAGCGTTTGCCAGAGTCATAAGGTACATATAGCAATCCTAAATTAGGTTGCAACAAATCAAAAAGTAAATAAATAAACTGAAACTCTTACCTTTTGCCTGTTCCCTAAAAGTAGTAAGATTTTTATCCACAAATAAAATAGGATTGCTATATATTTTTATCCTATTCCCTATTTCCTATTCCCTGTTCCCTAAACCCTAGAATTTTGTACCTCACAAGTATGGGAATTGCTATAATATCAGTCTTATATCATACATTAATAGAGTCGCTAATTTACCACATCATTTTCGTTATAAATTCAAATTTTCAAATTCACTAAACTTTTTTTGTGCAACTAATTCTTCTTCATTTGAACTTCTATCTTTAGCAGTTCTCTCATCAGTCTCCGGTAATTTTTTCCCATTAACCTTTACTTGAGGATCATGTTCCACTTGAAATACATTTGCATAAAGATTAGCAATAATTTGTTTACCACCTTGAGTTAATTCAAGATAATTAATTGCTGCAGGGATATAAGGATAAACTCCATTCCAGTAGAATTTAGCGTAACCCCGTCGTAAATCTCCTGGTGATTTATAGCCCAAAACTTTATTAGTTCCAACTTCCTCAAATTCATAGAATAAAGCGCCTATTTTCAGCAAATAATTAGGGTCACTTAATTGACCAATTAAATCTGCTGCTCTTGATAATCCAGAAAAATTAGTTCTATCTTGATGAGTTTCGGCTGCGGGAACAGGAAAACGAGTTAATTCAATATTACGTTTAATTTGTTCTGCATCAATTAGTCGATGACCGCCAAAACGTTCATCAATTACTAATTTACCTCGGTCAACATGATAAGGAGTGAGACTAGCTGAAGTAGCGCCGTCTGGCAAAGAAACCATTCCACCATCTATTCCTGTAGCATACAAACTTAATGATTCTTTATCTTCTCGGCATACTCCTTTCGTATAACCAAGATCGTGACACAATAGAGAAATAATATAATGTAACCAATCTTCTGGAGAAACTCCACCTTCACGAATATGTTTACCCCGTAAAATTTCTTGCCCAACAAGAGCAACTAGCATTGTATGTTCAACATTGTGATATAAAGCATCACAATTAGCGATATTTTCCAAAGCCATATTTCCAGCCCAGGCAATAATTTCTGGATAGTCTGGCTTAAAGCCACCATAAGTACGATGGTAGCCTGCTTGTAGCTCTTTAACAAAAGAATCTATTAAGATTTCTGTTGGGTTAAACATTACTATTTATTTGCACTCCAGTATATTTAGATATTACTCTCATAGCTTAGGCTAAAGCAGTTAGCTGTTAATTTATTAATTTATAATTAAAAGTTAATTAAAACTTGCTTTTCTCTTTTAGTTAACAGCCGAAATATCAAAAAATTCTTTTTTTAGTTTGACTGTACTATATATCTGCTTAGTTTAAAATTAACAAAAATTTATGAGTTCGCCAAGATAATTTCTGCACTAGAGAAATAACGTCAGACATGAATAAACTATGGACATTCAGATTAATCAAAAGTAGGAATGGACATTAACAACCATCATTAGTAATTTAAAAATTCTTTAATTATATCATCTCTAGTAGAATACTTATAAATTCACAATAACAAAAATATTCAGCCAGAAGAGTAAGGGAGTAGAAAATAAGAAAAACAACTGTACCTCAGTAACTTGGGATATCCTATATAAAACCCTCAATTGAATCATTAAAGAGGTTCTAAATCTGCATTGGTGAAACCCGTTATTCTCAGCTTGGCATTGATAAAATAAGGTATAAAATTTGGATCGGAGCTAATATTAATAGTAAGGAAAAAATTATTTGAACTACTGACTACTAAAAAGTAGACAATCATTCACCTACACCCTTTATAATTATTGATTAAGTATTGCAAGTCTATAGTTTAGAAAAAATACCATAAAAGTTCTGAGCAAAATCAAAAAAGTGTTTGTTATCTATGATCTATATTACTGACAAATAAAAATGTAGTTAAAAATATATAAATCAGGACTTACCCAAAAGATCGAATCATACACCATCTGTAGGGGGGATTCGCGTTTGCGTAGCATTCCGCAGGAAATCGCCCCTACTAGATATAGCGGTTATGCATAAGTCCTTTCATTAATGGATAATTGATAATTACCTCTCCGTTTGAGGAAAAGGATTGACCAATAAGGAACAGATTTATTTTTTTCCTTTGGAAAGGGGAGGCTTTAAACCTGAATTATTTAATTGTTTAATTATTAATTATTTCGGTAAATATTAAAATAATCACACAAGAAAATTATTGAGGAAAGTTCTATGGTAACTGCATTTTCAGAATATCTTTTTTCCAGCACTATAGTAGACCTTTTTATCCCACTTCCAGATAACGAACAAGGAAGTAATGATAATGAAAGTAATGACACGGGTACCGATAGTACGAGACGTTCAGCAAACTCATTCAATCTAATTTTGCTGACAGAAGATGATGATGATACTGTTGGTACAGGAGTAAGAGATGAAATCAATGGATTAGGAGGTCGAGACACTATAGAAGGTAGAGGAGGAGGAGATATAATTTTTGGAGAAGGAGGTAATGACACATTATTTGGTGAAGCAGGTGATGATTCAATTTTTGGAGGTCGAGAAGATGATTCAATTTTTGGGGGTGATGGTAGAGATACATTGTGGGGAGGTAGGGATAATGATTCTCTATCTGGAGATGATGATCAAGATACACTTTTTGGAAATCGGGGTAATGACTTGATTTTTGGAGGTTTAGAGGATGATAGTCTTTACGGAGGTAAAGGTGATGATTTGCTTGATGGAGGTGAAGGTGATGATACTCTGGCAGGAGATAATGGGTCTGACATTTTAATCGGAGGAACAGGAGAAGATTTATTCGTTATTGGTCAAAACACAGGTGGTATTAATGAATCGGATGCAGATATTATTACTGATTATAATCCTGATGAGGATGAAATTGGATTAATTGATGGTTTGAGTGTCAGTGACTTGGAATTTGAGACAACTGTAGTGAGTGAGGAAAATGGAGTGGTTATTAGATTAAGAAATGACCCTGAAGATTTTCTGGCAATAGTCATTGGAGTTGAGGAAAATGACCTTGACTTCACAATTATTTGAGACAACATTAGGTTGTGAGTCTGGGAGGAAAATCAGTTTTGACAGAGGTTTCCGCGCGTTATGAGGTACACCCCGAAGCGGGCAAGATGCCCACACTGCAATGTTTTCACGATTTACCTTGTACCTCATTTGCCCGAAATCTGCTGTATTAATAGCTTGTGTATCTTCCATATGTTGTACTGCCAACCTTTCAGACATTCCCTATTCCCTATTCCCTATTCCCTATTCCCTATTCCCTTCTTTAATATAATGCAAGGCTTTCTCAATCTTAACAAACCATCCGGTATGACTTCCCATGACTGTGTAGCAAAGGTGCGAAAGTTGCTACGTCTCAAGCGTGTCGGACACGGAGGAACTCTCGATCCTGCTGCTACTGGTGTTTTACCTATTGCTGTGGGAAAGGCAACTAGATTATTACAGTTTCTACCCACTAACAAAGCTTATCATGGTACAGTCAAATTTGGCGTGATTACGACTACCGATGATTTAGAGGGAGAAATTATTCAATCTGCACCAGTACCAGAATTAACTTTGTCTGATATTGAAGCAGTGCTGCCAAAATTCTTAGGTGAAATTGAGCAGGTGCCACCTAATTACAGTGCGATACAAGTACAAGGAAAACGACTTTATGATTTAGCGCGTCAGGGGAAAACATTTGAGGTTCCCAGTCGGATAGTTGAAATATTTAATATAGACATTATTGAATGGCGAGGTGGAGATTTTCCAGAGGTAGATTTAGCGATCTCTTGTGGTACGGGAACTTATATTCGCTCTATTGCTCGCGACTTGGGTGCAATGTTAAATACTGGAGGAACTTTAGCTGCTTTAACCAGAACTGCAAGTAGTGGTTTTTCCCAGAAAGATAGTCTCAGTTTTGAGGAAATAGAAAATTTACTACAGGAAAACAGATTTAGTCTGTTATCACCAGAGATAGCATTAGCACATTTACCAGCGATCGCTTTAGTTGCTGAAGATGCAAAAAAATGGTGTCAAGGTCAACGTTTACCTCAGCAAAAAACATGGGAAATAGAAACTGAAAAAATGGAGCATCCTTTCCGAGTATATAATTCAGAAAATGTATTTCTGGGTATTGGGCAATTTATTCAATCTGAGGAAAATTTATTATTAGCACCTCAAATTGTGATTAGTATCAATTAAGGGAGTAGGGAGTACGGAGTAGGGGGAAAGAATTGACAGTTTACAGTGCTTTTCCAAAATAATTTGAAAAGCACTGTAAGGGTGAATCCTATTAAGGGTAAATACCATTAAGGGTGAATCCTATTAAGGGTCAATAACATTAAGGGTGAATACTATTAAGGGTGAGTACCATTAAGGGTGAATCCTAAGCTTAGACCCATTGAAATTAGACTTCTCCAAAAATCAAAAATAAAATCAATTATTATCCATAAATTATCAATTATATACAATCCGGTTATATAGTATCTGTTCATAATTGCTGTCTACACTTCAATCTCCGCGTCTCCGTGTCTCCGTGTCTCCGCGTCTCCCTACCATACAATAATTATTCAACCGGATTTGATATTA
>JBFRWR010000514.1:0-5113 GCA_051439685.1 Trichodesmium sp. | reverse complement strand
AAGGTTTAGCTTACATTCGCGTTAAAGAAAAAGGCAAGATAGATACTATTGGAGCGATCAAAGACAACCTCACGGACGAACAAAAACAGGAATTGCTCAAACGTACCAATGCTCAACCAGGTCATTTATTGTTATTTGCAGCGGATGACACAAATACTGTCAACAAAACTTTAGATCGTCTGCGGTTAGTTGTGGGCGAACAATTGGGATTAATTCACAAGGATAAAATTAATTTATTGTGGGTTACAGACTTCCCCATGTTTGAATGGAATGAAGACGAAAAACGTTTGGAAGCATTGCATCACCCCTTTACCGCACCCCACCCAGATGATATTAATGATGTTAAAACTGCACGAGCGCAAGCTTATGATTTAGTGTTTAACGGTTATGAAATTGGCGGTGGTAGTCTGCGGATATATCAACGGGATGTGCAGGAAAAGGTGTTTGAAGCGATCGGTTTATCTGACGAGGAAGCAGATAATAAGTTTGGCTTTTTATTGGAAGCGTTTGAATATGGCACCCCTCCCCACGGTGGTATTGCTTATGGTTTAGATAGGTTGGTCATGTTGTTAGCGGGTGAGGAGTCTATTCGGGATGTAATTGCGTTTCCGAAGACTCAGCAGGCAAAATGTTTGTTGACAAATGCACCTTCTACAGTTGATAAAAAGCAGTTGAAGGAATTGCACGTTAGTTCAATTTCTAAACCGAAGTCTTAGGTTTTTTTTGGGGAAACCTGTTAAACTTTGTAGTGCGAGCATCTTGCTCGCTCCTACTCTAGAAAGTTTAAATGCAGAATAACTTAGTGAGTCAACTTTCAGTCAGTTTCTTGTTTTGAGGATGATAGATAAAAATATGAGAAATATTGATAATTTAACTATTCATCGTTTCCGAGGTATACGAGATTTAAAATTAGAAGAATTAGGTCAAATAAATTTATTAGTTGGTGTTAATAATTCAGGCAAAACAAGTGTTTTAGAAGCAATTTATACTTACTGTAATCCTTTAGATCCTTTGGAATGGATAAATACTGCTTGGCAAAGAGAAATTAAATCTTCCCGTCAATCAAAATTAGAAGCTCTTAAGTGGTTATTTCCTCAAAATAATGAAAATAATCCAGATGATTTTTATCAAGGAGAAACTTTTGTTTCTGGTAGTAGTAATTTTGGTATAGTAGACTCAAAAGCAACTTATGAAGAATTTGCTGGAATCTGGGATACTACAGAAAATAGTAATGAAGAATATGATCAAGAAAATCTGATTGATGAGATAGATATTGGTAGCAATGAAATTATGCGTGGAGCAAATTTAAAGCTAACATCTAACCCGCCAGAACCACCACAACTAACACTTCAGCTTTTTCAGGAAATACCCATATCCAAAAAGTTTAAAATATGGGAAAATCAACCATTCACTACTCTTAAGAAACATAAAAGAAATAACTGGTTATCAGTTGATACAGTTACTCCTTTTTCTCATAGAATAGAACAGTTGCAAATTAAACTATTAACAGGTGCAACTTTTGAAGATTTTAAGCAAGAAGTAATAGAGTTAATTTCAATGATAGATTCAGAAATTATTGATTTAGAAATTCTCGATCCCACAGGTAAAAATTCTCGCCTTTATGTAAGGCATAAAACATTAGGTATTACCCCACTAAGTTCTTTTGGCGATGGTGTTCGTCGGTTACTATTTATAGCTTTAACTATCGCAAAACTGCAGGATGGTATTTTGCTAATTGATGAACTAGAAACTGCCATTCATACTGAAGCATTAGTTCCTTCATTTTCTTGGTTAGTGAAGTGGTGTAGAAAGATGAATGTACAGTTATTTGCTACTACCCATAGTCTAGAAACTGTCGATGCAATGTTGGCTGCTAGTGAGTCAACAAATGACTTAGTTTTATATCGTTTATATCAAAAAAATATGCAAACTAAAGCAGTTAGAATTGAACAAACAAAACTAGGTAGAGTTCGAGAAAATTTAGGTCAGGAAGTAAGATGGTAAAATATGCAATTATTGGGGTAGAAGGTAATCACGATCAAGCATTAGTAAGCAAGTTATTAAAACTTTTAGGGTTTCAACGTTTTGACGGAGGGGAATCAAATTTAGATTATTTCTGGAGAAAATTTATTCCTAGTTATCCAAAAAATGGAAATTTGTACACACGATTAAATATGCCTTCTATTCGATTTAATGATAGTTTATCCGTAGCTATTTATGTTGGTGAAGGGAGTAATCTTGCTGAAAATTTAGATGATACTTTCTCTATTAATCCTGAATATCAAACCGATATAACAGCATTTGGAATTATTGCTGATGCTGATAAAAATACTCCTGAAAAAGTAGTAGCAGAATATCGTCAAAGACTTTCTAATTACTTCCCTAATTTTCCTAATAAACCAGGCGTTGTAGATCAAAATATTCCGAGAACTGGTATTTATGTATTACCAGATAATATTTCTGAAGGTGTTTTAGATACTTTACTATGTGAATGTGGAGAAATAGCTTATCCAGAATATATGAAAAGAGCTAAATTATATCTAGATAACTTTTCTGAAGAAGAGAAAAAATCTAAACCTCTAAAATGGAAACCTTTTGATGATAAAAAGGCTTTAATTGCTACAGTAGTTAGTGTTTTAAAACCTGGAAAAACAAATACAACCAGCATCGCAGATAATGATTGGGTTAGCAGCAAAACTATTGAAGGAGTAGCATCCTTAAAAGGACTCCAAACATTTTTAACAAACCTTTTAAAGCCAACTGATACTACTGACTAAATTCTAATTAAAGGAAATAATAAATTGACTCCAACTAACAAACTCAAAGCATTGGTAAAGATGTAATAGTTATGTTGTTTAGCTCCATATTTTTTTGATTCAGTGTGGCAATAATTGGGATAAAAAAAATCACCCTCCCCAAATCAAAGGTGGGTCATAGAAGAAAAGTTTAAGTATTAAATTGATAAGCTTTATTTTTCACAAGTTTGTCAAGGATTTTAATTGCTTCTTGAAATGATATTTGACCTTTATCAACCACAGCGTTCATTAATTTTTTAGCATCTTCTCTGCTAATTAAATTAAGGCTAATAGTTTTCTTCAACAAAACAACGAATTTTTTCTTGTCACCATCTTCAACTTTAGAAGCTTGTTCTTTAGCTTTTACTTCCTGTACTTTACTGCCAGAATGCTGAGAAATTTTTGTTTGATTGTCTTGATTTTTGAGAATATCCTCAACCATTTGAATAGCTTCTTTTAATGGTAGTTGATCTGTTTCTACAGCATTAATTAATACTTGAGCATTTTCTCTGGGAATTAAATTAAGGCTAATAGTTTTCTTCAACAAAACAACAAATTTTTTCTTGTCACCATCTTCAATTTGAGAAGCTAGTTGATTAGCTTTTACTTCCTGTACTTTACTGCCAGAATGCTGAGGAATTTCTGTTTGAATATCTTCACTTTTAATAATATCCTCAACCATTTGAATAGCTTCTTTTAATGGTAGTTGACCTGTTTCTACAGCATTAATTAATTCTTGAGCATCTTCTGAGCTAATTAAATCAAGTCTAATGGGTTCTTTCAACAAAAGAATGAAATTTGTATTGTCACTATCTCCAACATTAGAACCTCTTTCTTTAGCTTCTATTTCTACTTTTTGTTCCTGCAAACGTTTGAGAATTTCTTGTTGTTTTCCTTCGTTATAACCGCCACCTTTAACCAGTCTTGATATTCCATAAGCAGCAGCTCCACCAGCAACAGCAGCTCCAGCAACTAAACCTAGAGGTGCAGCAACTACCATGCCAAATCCAGTTAATGCTGTTAATACCGGTATGGAAGCTGTTGTTGTTCCTGCTACTGCTGCAACTGCTCCAACACCAACTGCTCCAAGTCCAGTAATTCCAACATCACCCAAAATAGCTAATTTATCATTAGGATTTTTTTCTAATTGTTCAATAGCTTTTAAAATTTGTTCCTTATTTGGTTTTTCAGTTGTACTCATATTTACCTCTAAATAATATAGTCATAAGAAATGATTCGTGAAAAAAACTGTAGGGGTTTGGTCTCCAAACCCAAGCGCAAATCAGATTTGGAAACCAAACCCCTACGATAAAATATTACAACCTATTTAGGATTGCTATAGTTAATATTTCTATCTAAGCTATTGCAACGTTACGGAAAACTGTATTGAAAACTTCAGCTAATAATTGAAAAAACTGTTGAGCAATTTCAAATAAATCTTCACCTACACCTTCAAAAGATTTATCTAATGTATGTCCAACTAATGCACCTACAGCAGTAATAGTTATTCCTAAAGCCATTGCCACAGGTGCTAATAATTGTCCTAAAAATGGTATAGAAGTGATTAAAGCAGTTACAGCAGCACCTACTGTTGCACCAATTCCTGTACCTACAATTAAAAAAGGATGTGCTTTGACAAATTCAATAATTTTGATTAGTACAATTTTGCCTATATCAAAGACTTTTTTACCTACTTTCTTTGTATAAGTCATCAGTTCGTGCAGTCTAATAGTAACTTCGGGTGGCAATCCACTGTCATTTAACCATACATATATATCACTACTTGTCATTGAATTTGCGTCTACTTGCCAGAGAGACATTTTTAGATTTGCCTGGGCTGGTGATAAGTCTTTATTGTTCATTTTTCCTGGTTTTAACTCATAAAAATTGTTTAAAGATAAAAGGGTATTCTCATCTCTTTTCTCCGAATGAGCTTAAATCTAATTAACCATCTTAACCCTTTTTTTATTATCAACTAAATATATTAGTTCCGCAATAGGGAAAACACTTAAATACTCTGCAAAAAGCTATCTTAAAAATTGGTAGGAATAGTCAAAAATACGCAAATATAGCTAATAACTGTAATGTTACTGAGGCTCATGTTAAAAAGGTAGCCTCTGACTTGTGGAAAACACTATCAGAAACTTTGGGTGAAGGGGCTAACTACTGAAGCTGAATAATTGGACAAAATTAGACAAATATTAAGAAATGTTAAAAATATCCTGATTATTTGCTATCATACACTCATTCATCTTATAATTATTATCAAAGACTTTTTTTCATGGCTTACCAGTTGAAATGCAATCAATCAAAACCAA
>JBFRWR010000513.1:0-3340 GCA_051439685.1 Trichodesmium sp. | reverse complement strand
CTTCTACATTTGACCTTTCTCAGGAGTCAGACGAGCGGGAAAATATTAAGCATAAATACTCAATTACTTACTCCTCTTGACCACTATAAATTGTCTCCTGTCTCCTGTCTCCTGTCTCCTGTCTCCTATTCTTGATACTACGTTTTGTCGTGCGGAATGTGGGTTTTATACATGATAGGGGTGGGAAGTGTGGGGAGGGTGGGGAGATGGGGGCGTTTTTCTGCCTTTTTCCCATATTTTACTTCTTAATCTCCTGACTTCTGACTCCTGACTTCTTTGCCAAAAACTCCCAACTTTGCCAAGATACTAAATGGGTTCTATAGAACTTGTGGTGGTGGCTCATTGTCATTACTTTATTAGGAATCATGGCAAGTGGGAGCATCTTGCTCCCGTGCCAATTATATCATTTCCGGTAGCATCGGTATTGTATCGAAAAGGTAGGCAACAGGCAACAAACAGGAAGGCAATTGAGCCAGAAAAAAACTTAAATTTCCTGTAAATATCCACGCTAACTTTTACACGATCCGATACCAACGGACATGATATAAGATAATCAGGACTTACGCATAAAGTACGAAAAACTTGCACTTGAGATTGCTTTCCTATCGGTCGCAATGACGAAAATACCTTGATGTGCGTCAGTCCTAATAATAAAGTACAGTTTTTTCTATTCCCTTTCTTAACTAATTCAACTCTGCAAAATCAATTTTACTCACGACTTAGTTAAAATCATTTTCTCAACTGCTTCTGCTGTTGCTGGAGCTAATAATATTCCATTCCTATAGTGACCACTTGCCAACAACACATTTTTAAACCCCTCCAAATAACCGATCGCCGGAGCAGCTTGACCTTCTGGGCGAGGACGTAAACCAGACCATGTTCTCAGTACGGTTGCATCTGCCAAACTAGGGCAAAAACTAATTGCTTTTTCCATGACTACATCCAATAAATTAGGATCGGCAACCACATCTCCTGCATCATTAGGAAACTCTACGGTTGCTCCTACCCAATATTCATTTTCTCCCACTGGTACAATATGGACATCATCCCCGGTTATCACTGGTTGAAAATCTGGATTTCCTAGAGGCGATCGCCCTTGCAGGTGTAACGCTTGACCTAAAACTGGTCCGATAGTAAATCTATTATCGAGATTTGATTTGCGCTTTAGTTCCAGATACTTGAGTTTCCGATTTTTTATTCCTTGCAAAGAGCGCAATGAACCCAAACCCGCAGCTACCACTAACCAGTCTACATCTGCTAAAACAGGTGCTTTTTTTCCTTCATCCCAGGTTTTTGTATATATTTGACGACAACGATATTCATTTCTTGGTAGAGAAATAGTGTCATATTTATCAACTGTGACTCCAAAATGAAACTTAACACCATTTTGTTGAGCTGCTTCTACTAAAGCTAAAGTTAGCTCAACTGGGTTAACTTGTAAGTCTTGGGGAGAATAAATAGCTGCCGTAACTTCAGAGGTTTGGAGTTGGGGACAACAATCGCTTAATTTAGTCACATCCCACATTTCTAATGTTAAACCGTCTGCTGCACGAATATCTATTAACCGTTGCCATTTATCTAGATCGTCTCCAGGTAAACACAACTGTAAAATACCTTGACGGTTATGCGGAATGGAGCGATTAAGTTTTGCTTCTAACTCAGGAATTAAAGTATGATAAGTTTGGACGCTCATACGTCTCATTTTCCAAGGTCTACCTTTAGCTTTTTGACTAATGACTCCCATCAAGACCCCCAAAGCAGCACCTGTGGATGCTTGAGCAGGCATTTGTTTATCTAATACTGTGATTTTTAAACCTTCTATTTTACTCAGTTGATAAGCGATCGCTGCTCCAACTATTCCACATCCAATAATTACTATATGACTCATTTTGAATAATTTAAAATATCAATAAAAGGAGTTTTTTTTACCTATAGGACTTACGCAGGCGAACCCAGAAACCCGGTTTCTCCTAGACATATATATGTTCAAAACAACGATTTCTCCTAGAAACCGGGTTTATTTGCGTAATATCATGTCCGGTTGAATAGTTATAATTAAAGCTCGTAGTAGGGCTTTAGCCCGACCTATCTATATATCGGGCTAAAGCCCTACTATAAACCATATACTAATAGATCGCGCTCTTATCCTGACATGGTATAAGTCCTAACCTAATTAAAATCTTCCAAAAATATGTAGAGACGTTCCGTGAAACGTCTCTACTATAATCTTAATCTTGAGAAATTGCTAATAGCTAAATGCTAACTAATGAAAGCTTTTTAACTATTTTTGGGCACTAAACCTAAGAAAGTATCAAAATCTGATACTGCTTTTTTATACTCAATCAGAGCTTGCTTTTGATTAGCCTCTTCTGCTGCCACATCAATATCCTCTAAGTCTTCAAATACTGCTTTCGCTGCATCCAGTACAGGTGTTTTGTCTTTTGGCAATAACAAAACTTGAGTCAGATAATTAGTCTTGCTCCGCAAATCTCCTAAAGGCCCGTGGATAAACGTATCTACATTAACCCAGTCTTCTTTTTGAATTAGGATTTCTAGTTCATCCATGCGATCGCGTAAAGCCTCTATTCTAGAGGTATACTGTTCAATTTTTTCTAATTGAGCATCTGAGTAAGTTGGTGGTGGAGTTGGAGAACCACAACTTGTCAAAAATGCTACTAATAGTACCATCATCCATGCTACTATCGAACGTTTGTTAAACATATTCCCCTTTATTTGTCAATCCTAATTTAGTCTTCTTTATAGAAGTACCTACAGGTTTTTTCTCAATAATTTTAACATAGCATTTTCCCTAAAAAAGCACAAGTTTTTCAATTTTATTTGGTTGTATTGTAGTTTTTATTGTTTTTATAATAAAAAGTTGTTTTTGATTGGTATCTTGTTTTTAGTTTTGATATTTTTAAGTTTACTATAAAAAATATTTTCTTGATTATCCTTGACAAAAGTATCAGGACTTAGGCAAAGGAAATAGATATAGTAGATAAACAGTATAGCACTATTGTATATGTAGTGTTTTTGTCAGCAAAATTGGTATCTAATTATTTCAGTTTTTCCATTGGTGCAGTTTGAGGGTCAATAATTTTTTTACTCTTACCAAACTTGATACCTAAAGTCGGTTTCTTCTCCTCACCCACAATATTTGTCACCATACCTAAACCATAATTTTTGTGCATCACCTGATCGCCAACTTGCCAACTTTCCATTTTTTCCATTGGTGCAGTTTTAGGGTCAATAATTTTTTTACTCTTACCAAATTTGATAATTAAACACAGTTTCCTCCCCTCACCCAAAATATTTGTCACCATACCCCAGCCATAATTTT
>JBFRWR010000512.1:0-4965 GCA_051439685.1 Trichodesmium sp. | reverse complement strand
TCTTTCATAATTTATTTTAATCCAGTAGGCCACAAGACCCCCTCAAAGCTTTGATTTCTTGCATTTCCCCACATCCTGCAAGTTACCCTAAAAGTCCGAGCAACATTATTTATTTACCTTTGATATTGTCAGTCACTACCAATGAAAAATATTTCTTCTTTAAGAAAATTTTAGCAGAATTTCCCACCTAAAAATCTTATCAAGAAACCAGGATTTAGGCGGGGGATGAATGTCAAGCATGGAATTAGCTGTAGTCATACCTCCATTTTAACCACCAGGTAATTCATTATTCATTATCCATAAATATATATCCGAAAAAAACATTCTACCAAATATTAGACTTGTTATAACTAAGGTATATAACCAGTGCTAACTACATTCTCTTGGGTAACTTCAGCATTATTTACAGATAAATCATCACACTTTTCTTGTTGACTAGCTGCTAGAAAAAAACCATGAAATAAAGGGTGCGGACTGCTAGGTCGAGATTGAAATTCTGGATGAAATTGAGTAGCAATAAAGAAAGGATGAGTAGGAAGTTCAATAATTTCTACTAACCTACCATCAGGAGATGTTCCACTTACAACATATCCTGTTTCTAAGAACAAATTCCGGTAAGCATTATTAAATTCATATCGATGTCTATGGCGTTCATAAATTACTTCTTGCTGATAAGTTTGAAATGCCAATGTGTCCCCTTGTAGACGGCAAGGATAAAGTCCCAGTCGCATAGTACCACCCAAGTCTACTACATCTTGTTGTTCTGGCAATAAATTAATCACTGGATTTGGTGTTTGAGGGGCAAACTCCGCACTATGGGCACCATCCAATTCTGCTATGTTGCGTCCCCACTCAATTACCGCACATTGCATTCCTAGACATAACCCCAAAAAAGGAATTTTATTTAGTCTGGCATATTCAACTGTAGCTATTTTCCCATCAATACCTCTCACACCAAACCCACCAGGCACAATAATTCCATTAGCATTTTCTAGATAGGTCTTAGCTCCATTGGTCTCCACATCTTCAGCATTGACCCAACGTAGATTTAAGTCCACACCAACAGCGATCGCTGCGTGACGCAATGCTTCTACCACTGAAAGATAAGCATCGCTGAGTTGAATATATTTACCCACTATGGCAATTTCTACAGTAGTTGTAGTAGATAATTGGCCTTGGTTAGTCTGGATTTCTTCTTTGTCTCTATGGTAAAGACGATTGACCAAAGTTTGCCACTGGCTAAGATTTGGTTGACGTTGCTCCATTTTTAATAATTCTAGAGCTTGGACTGCTAGTCCTTCTGTCTCTAACATTA
Source organism: Trichodesmium sp. (assembly GCA_051439685.1). Lineage (GTDB taxonomy): Bacteria > Cyanobacteriota > Cyanobacteriia > Cyanobacteriales > Microcoleaceae > Trichodesmium. The sequence goes on along the minus strand of JBFRWR010000512.1, from coordinate 3,650 downwards.
GAGGTACTTCATAGATACTTTGAGCATCCTGAGATGTAACTACAGATTCTACTGGTACATCACAGAACTCGGACATTTTTTCCTTTAAGTTTTGACTAAGTTGGCGATCGCATCGACAGACCAAAATATCTGGCTGAATACCAATGGAGCGTAATTCTTTAACGGAGTGTTGAGTAGGTTTAGTTTTCATTTCCCCTGCTGAAGCAATCCAAGGGACAAGTGTCACATGGACATATAAAACGTTATTTCGTCCCACATCTTTACGAAATTGCCGAATTGCTTCTAAAAATGGTTGAGATTCGATATCTCCTACTGTCCCTCCTATTTCTGTAATTACTACATCTGGATTAGCATTTCTAGCGACCCTATGTATTCTTTCTTTTATTTCGTTGGTAATATGGGGGATAACTTGAACAGTTCCTCCTTGATAGTCCCCTCGTCTTTCTTTATTAATTACTGCCTGGTAGATTGAACCTTGGGTAACACTGTTGAGGCGAGACATTGAGGTATCTGTAAATCGTTCATAGTGACCTAAGTCTAGGTCTGTTTCTGCCCCATCTTCTGTGACAAAGACTTCTCCATGTTGGAAAGGACTCATTGTCCCTGGGTCTACATTAATATAAGGATCTAGTTTGAGAATAGAGACAGAATAATCCCGTGATTTGAGCAAACGACCTAAGCTTGCTGCTACAATTCCTTTACCAATACTGGATACTACTCCACCAGTTATAAATACAAATTTAGTCATAGATTTTTTTAAGAAGGAAGAAGGAAGTTGGGTAGTGGTGCATTGTTATCTCAACGTTGGCCCTTGACCCGCGCTCTCCCGTTGGCGGAGCCTAGCGGCAGCTATTAGGGGAGCGTCGGGATGAAAACCAACCAATCTAGCGGTTCTTACAATAGTATGCTAGTATAGTTGGTGCATGACTATATTTGAGAATCCCTGGCAATTTCGGGAAAATAGTTTTAAGATAAAATTTAAAAAACGGCTGACAACTTAGTATTGCGTTATTTCGCTCCCAACTTTGAGTCATCCCTAATGGTTGCCAAGTAAAGAAAAAGGAAGCGCAAAATAAATACTTATGTCAGTTGGCCATAAAGCGAGTAAAAAAATAGCGCTTTGGGGATTTTCCTCAAAGCATTGCAAGATACCGCCTGCGTTGATGGGTTCGCACCGTCACGTTGCTATGAACGGTTTAAGAAGGTTTTACCTGTAATTGCCGGGCTTGATGTATCTGTTTCAGCCAATATCCATAATTTAGGGAATTAGCAAATCGAAAATTATCTCTAAGTTCAGGGAAAGTCTCTAATCTACTAAGTAACTAAAAACTATAGCGTTATAGTTAATGGAACTTGAGAGTGTTTCTATCTCCTATCTATAATTTAGGGAATTACCAAATTGAAAATTATCTCTAAGTTCAGGGAAAGTCTCATATCTAGTAAGTAACTAAAAACTATAGCGCTATAGTTAATGGAACTTGAGAGTGTTTCTATCTCCTATCTATAAATTTATGGAATTAGTAACAAGATGCTTATCTCTAATTTCCGGGAAAGTCTCATATATAGTAAGTCATTAAAAACTATAGCGTTATAGTTAATGGAACTTGAGAGTGTTTCTATCTCCTATCTAGAATTTAGGGAATTAGTAACAAGATGCTTATCTCTAATTTCCGGGAAAGTCTCTAATCTACTAAGTAACTAAAAACTATAGCGTTATAGTTATAAATAACAAATAAAGATTTAATCTTTACTAAAATTTAGCCTTAATAGTAAAAGAGTAATCCCCACCAGGTTCTAGTTGATAATCCCATTTTTCTAGAAACCTACCTAAAGGTTCTTGAATAAGGGCACGTCCTTGAGAAGGTTGAATAGAAAGAGTTTTTCCCTGTCTAAAACGCCATTTAAAATACCAACCAAAAGCACCGGCACTAACCTCTCCTTCGATAGTGCCTTTTTGCCAAGAGTGGCGAGTTACTCTTACATAAGCAGTAGTTTCTGGTAGACCCTTAGAACTCATTATTATCAAAAAGGGAATAGGGAATAGGGAAAACCCTTGATATTTATTTAATTTTCTTTCCTGTATTGCAAAATTCCGGTCTTCCCTAACTACAAAAAAGTTAATGTCGCAGTATTTTTTGAAATTGGTCTTACCGGGTAATTAAGAATTAATAATTATTAATTAAATAATTGAGCACCCTTTGCCTCCCCTTTCAAGGGGAAAAAAATAAATTTTTTCCTTAGCTTCTAAATCCTCTCCCTAAAAGGGAGAGGTAATTATCAATTATCAATTATCAATTATCAATTATCAATTATCAATTAATGAAAATCCACTGTTTACAATCATTCAAAAGTCAAAATTTCATCATCACAACTCTTCCTCAAAAGTCTTAAAAATAGTTTCTGAATAGTCAATTAATTTTCTTCTAGAATAATAGTTCTACTGTTATAAAGACTCATAGCTTTTTCAATTCCTTGTTTAAGAGAAAGTTCTACTGCGTCTACAACCAGTTCCAGCACTTGAGTCATTAATTTGTTTTCTGTAGAGCTAAACTTTCCTAAAACATGACTAATCGTTTTTGGGTCTCCACTTTCAGCAGTAACATTTTTGGGCTTACCAATACCTATTCGCAAGCGAGGAAACTCTTGGGTTCCCAAATGAGCGATCGCTGACTTCATCCCATTATGGCCACCTGCTGAACCTGACAAACGTAGTCGCAGTCGCCCCATGGGTAAGTCCATATCATCATATATTATCAGCACAGAAGAGGGTGGTAGTTTATACCAATCTACCACCGCACGGATTGCTTGTCCCGACCTATTCATATAAGTTAAGGGCTTCAACAAGTAAATTTTTTCAGCTTTTGTGCTTCTACCTTCTCCAAATTCTGCTTTAAATTTACGATTTTCTGATAAAGAAATTTGCCATATATTAGCGAGATTATCAACTACAGCAAATCCTATATTATGCCGAGTTTGATTATATTTTGGCTCTGGATTTCCCAAACCTACAATCAATTGGGGAATCACTAATTTTTCCCCTGGCGCAACCTCTTTCATTCCCTTAAAATTAAAAATTTTATCTCAAAACTATAATAATCTTTTAGATTGGCTCAGGTGATTTTTTTTCTACTTTTACCGGATAATTAATAATTAAATAATTCAGCTTTATTAGCCTCCCCTTTCAAGGCAAAAAAAAGTGCTAGTGCCGCTACGCGGAATTCATGCATTCAAAAGTATTGATTGGTAAGGCTTTGATAATTTTGTAACTGCTTAGTTATTTCTGCCATTCTGTACTAGGATATTTCCTTATCTTCAATCAAGAACGGTTTTAAGCATAAGTAATTATCCATTATCCATTATCCATTTATGAAAAATTAGCTTTTCTGAGATATATCTGTGGGAGAAGAAACATTTACGACTTCTTTGGGTTCTGATTCAGGTTGATATTTACTTGGTTGAGGTACTTCTTCTAACTGTTTTGCTTCTCGTTTAAATTCATTTTCAAACTCTTTAGCTCCTGCCTTAAAACTATTTAGAGCCTGCCCTAAACTACGACCAATTTCTGGCAGTTTCTTCGGACCAAATATTAAAAGAGCTACTACTAGAATAACAATCATTTCTGGGAGACCAATACCAAATATATTCATCTT
>JBFRWR010000511.1:0-3913 GCA_051439685.1 Trichodesmium sp. | reverse complement strand
ATAAATAATTAAATCTAGCTATATACTCTACTTACAATTGAACTGATAATTAACTTTAATCCTTAAAACATGAGAATACTAGCCCTTGTCCCTGGTGGAATAGGCGACCAAATTTTATTCTTTCCTACTCTGGATGACCTAAAACAATCCTATCCAGAATCTCAAATTGACGTAATTGTAGAACCTCGCTCCAAGGGTGCATACCGAGTCTGTAAGTCCGTGCGGGATGTCCTAACCTACGACTTTAAAGATGCCAATAGTCTTGCCGACTGGGGAAATTTGTTGGGTATTATGCGCGATCGCGAATACGAAGCAGTAATTTCCCTGGGACAACGTTGGACAGTTGGCCTATTATTATGGTTAACAGGAATTCCTAAACGGGTCGGTTATGCAGGTAATGGAGCAATTTTTCTCTCCGACCCTATACCCCTAAAAACTGAACAATATGCCGCTCAGATGTACCATGACTTATTGCAGGGGATGGACATTACCACCCCTTTCAAGGAAATATCAATTAATGTCCTCAAAACAGATATTGATGAGGCTGAAGCTGAACAGCAAAGATTAGGAGTTGCAGAAAGTGGCTATATTCTGATTCATGGTGGTTCTAGTCAACTAGCTCAGGTTAAAGGTATTGATAAAATTTATCCTACTAATTACTGGCAGGAGATTATTTCAGAACTGCAACAGAAACAACCTAACTTACCAGTAGTAATAGTAAAAGGCCCTGAAGATGCACCATGGGTTAATCAAATTAAAGAATCTTCTCCAGATATAAAGGTAGTTACTCCTAGGGATGTGGGTAAATTAGCTGCTATGATTGCTGGAGCTAATTTAATGATATGTACTGATAGTGCCCCAATGCACTTAGCAGTTGCTGTTGGGACATATACTATTGCTCTGTTTGGTCCAACTGAACCAGACAAATTATTACCTAAGAGCGATCGGGTAGTTGCGATTAAATCTTCTACCGGGAAAATGGCAGATATTTCACCCCAGGAAGTTTTACAGAAAATTTGGGGCGGAGAGGGTTGAAGCAGGGAGTAGGGGAGTAGGGGAAGCAGGAGAGATAGGGGAGTAGGGGAGTGGGGGAGTAATTTTTTTGCCCAACTCTTCCCAAAATCCTAACTTTTTGACCGTTTTAAACTGAAAACCCTACACTTTTTAAATTCCCCAAAAAGCCAAAAAACTTTATTGTTAATAGTTTGAGATTTAATCAGCAAGTTTTCAGTAATTAGGAGAAATATTCTTTACTCCCTATTCCCTCATATATTAAATCTGCTTGTTTTATAGTTTTACAAGAAACCGGGTTTATGGAAGGTAGATGTTACTATGATTAGGCATTTCATATAAACCCGGTTTCTCTATTTTTTTTATTCTGGAATTGATACAAAAAATTCCTCTGTCAAATCATACCCCAACATTTGAGACATAGACATTAATCTGGATTTACTAGAAATATCCTGTTTATTTAACCAGTCTCTCAAAACAAAAATTTTGTGCATCAGAAATATTTCTAATGCTTCTGGATTATATTGGATACCTTCACTCCGATGAAATTGGTGGGGTACAAGCATTGCAGTATAACGAGACAGCTCCCCCTCCTTCCAGTTGAGCAAAAATGGCAGCCAAGGATAACGACTGTCTAAACGGATGAACCATAAACGTACTTCTGGAATTTCTGAAAGTTCCCTTGGATCTTGGGGATCTTGTTGATAGTTAATGGCAAAATTTATCTGCTGTTCAGAAGAGGCAATCGTTCCTTCATTCAGTATGGGAAAAATTACACTTTCAACTGGGGATAAATCTAAGTTATGGATATGTTCAGTATTGAGGGCGATGGTAATTGTCATTCTAGCTTGTAGATAATTATAAATTTCTTTCTATTGTAAAAATATTTGTAAGCCAAGCAACTTATTCAATAATGGATAATGGATAATTGATAATTATCGAAATATTGTGGTTTAAAGCCTCCCCTTTTAAGGGGATAATAAATAAAAATTTTCTTGTTCGTCAATCCTCTTCTTTCCAAGGAGAGGTAATTCGCGCATTCTTAATTCTTGAACAAAAAAAGGTTTCAAGCCTCCACTTTTAAGGGGATAAAAAAAGAGAATATTCCTTATGTCAAGCCTCTGGTGCTAATCCAGATGTACTAATAACTGATAACTGAAATGACCTCACTGGATAATCAGATTATAATAACCTGGTTTAGTATTATTTATTGTAGTTTAATTTTCTGAATAATTCCGTAAAGCCTATAATTAATGATATGCTCTAATTAACCAGCAAAAATTATTCAATCAAATTATGTTTTCTTTTATTCGTTCAGACCTTAATAATCTTAAAGCTTATACTCCTCATCCTGGAGGTAGTTCAGAAATTCCTTTGGATAGACTAGATACTAATGAATGTCCTTATGATTTACCTGATGATTTAAAACAAAAATTAGCTGTTACTTATCAAGAGTTAATTGAGACTAATCGTTATCCTGATGGCAGTCATTTCAAACTTAAAGAAGTAATAGCTAAATATGTAAATGAAACAACTCCTTCGGCTAATATTTCTGCTAGTAATATTTCTGTTGGTAATGGTTCGGATGAATTAATTCGCTCTCTATTAATTGCTAGTTGTCTAGGAAGTGAAGGTTCTATTTTGACAGCAAATCCTACTTTTTCTATGTATTCTATTCTGGCTCAAACTCTAGGAGTTTCTGTAATAAATGTAGGCAGAAAAGAATCTAATTTTGAAATAGATATTGCTGCGGCTCAGGATGCTATTAATCAAACAAAAAATCCGGCTGTGAGAGTAGTATTTGTTGTCAATCCAAATTCTCCAACTGCTAATGCTTTAACTTCTCAAGAATTGTCATGGTTAAAGAGTCTATCAGAAGATATTTTAGTGGTAATTGATGAAGCTTATTTTGAGTTTAGTCAAATCTCTGTAGTTGAGGAATTAAATAAACATCCTAATTGGGTAATTTTAAGAACTTTTTCTAAGGCTTTTAGACTAGCTTCCTTGCGTGTAGGATATGCCATAGCTCACCCAGAAATTATTCTTAATTTAGAAAAAGTTCGGCTTCCCTACAATTTACCAAGTTTTTCTCAAGCTGCTGCGAAATTAGCACTTACTTATAGACAAGATGTTCTTTCTTTTATCCCAGAAATTTTGGCAGAAAGAACTAAATTATTTGCTGCTTTTGCCGAAATTCCTGTTTTAAAAGTGTGGGAAAGTGCTGCTAATTTTTTCTATGTGAGACTGACAGATGAAGGATTAAATTTAATGGGTAAAAATTCTCAAGATGATGGTTTAAAAAGTTTAATGGAGCAACTTAAAAGTCAGGGCACTTTAATTCGTCATACTGGTGGAGGATTAAGAATTACAGTAGGAACACCGGAAGAAAATCAACGTACAGTTGAGAGAATTAAGAATATTTTTAAATAAGGCAAAAGTTCATTTTGAATTAGAGTAGTTTGTAGGGGTTTGATTTGCAAATCCTTATAAAATGAAAAAAAATACCACGTTGTGCTTAATTAAAATCATTCCTATTTTTACCGAATAATTAAGGTTTAAAGCCTCTCACTCGTCGTGGAGAAACAATGAATTTATTTTCCTTTTATTAAACCCTCTTCCTTTTAGGGCTATGCTTTACCCACATCTTTCTTAACATAAAACTTAGACATTATACACAAGTTATGGGTAAGTCTGACAACGGCTTTTTCGGGAGAAAAATGTATGAAAAAAAACATTTTTGGGCGAGCACTTAAGTAGGGTTTGCGCTCAAAAGTCTTATGGGTGAGGGTAGGAGACAGGAGACAGGAAAAATGGGAATTTAGATGAGGTAGGAGTAAGAATTGTAAGAATGATTTTTCTGCCCAAATCTTGCCAAAATACTAAATTTTTGAGTGTTTTAGAC
>JBFRWR010000510.1:0-15517 GCA_051439685.1 Trichodesmium sp. | reverse complement strand
CAGCAGGTGCAAAGCGAGTCATTCTTTCAGCTCCTACTAAAGACCCTGACAAAGTAAAAACTTTACTGATGGGTGTGAATCACGATTTGTTCGATCCTGCTCAAGATACAATTGTTTCTAATGCTAGTTGTACTACTAACTGTTTAGCTCCTATTGCCAAAGTTATTGATGATAATTTTGGTTTAGCAGAAGGTCTAATGACAACTGTTCACGCGATGACTGCTACTCAACCAACTGTAGACGGTCCTAGTAAAAAAGATTTACGCGGTGGACGTAGTGCAGCTCAAAATATTATTCCAGCTTCCACTGGTGCTGCAAAAGCAGTAGCTTTAGTTTTACCACAATTAAAAGGTAAATTAACTGGTATGGCATTCCGAGTGCCTACTCCTGATGTTTCTGTGGTTGATTTGACTGTTAAAACTGAGAAGTCAACCAGTTACAAGGAGATTTGTGCCGCAATGAAAGCTGCTGCGGAAGGTCCGATGAAAGGTATTCTTGGCTATACTGAAGACCCTGTAGTTTCTACTGATTTTACCAGTGATTCCCACTCTAGTATTTTTGATGCAGGTGCTGGAATTGAACTTAACCCTAATTTCTTTAAAGTTGTTTCTTGGTATGATAATGAATGGGGTTATTCTTGTCGGGTTCTAGATTTGATGCTGTCAATGGCAAAAAAAGATGGTATTTTAAGCTAAATAAATAGGACTTACGCAAAACAACGAAATTCTGTCATTGCAAGCGACAGCGACGCAATCTCAAACGGCCAAAACTCCTTCCTAATGCGTAAGTTCTGATAAATAAAAATACGAAAAATTGGGATTATGTTAGAGGCAATTTCCGCCTCTACATAATTTTAATATATAGCAATTAGAAATCAAATCTGAGAATTTTACTATTCTCTAAAAGTCTAGATTTAGGGTAGTTTAAAAATTCATGTATATGAGTTTTTTTGTTATCCTTTCCCTATTCCCTATTCCCTATTCCCTATTCCCTATTCCCTATTCCCTATTCCCTATATGTCTAAACTACCACCACTAAACACAGAAACTGTTCAAGCAATTATTGATGAAAAAATTGATGATAATACTGTTAATCAATTAGTTTGGTATTATCTGGGTTATCGTTATGATGATGCTACTGGTAAATGGGATATATCAAGAGTTGCACCAGAGTGGCGAGAGGAATATCCTGAACCGCCAAATTTTATTGAATTTCGTCCCCCTACTGTTAAGTTAACTCGTTCTATTCCTAAAGAAAATAAACAATTGCTCAAGCAAAAATTAGGTTTCAAGGGTTATAAAATTGGTGAATTTACTCCTGTACAAGCGCGTCGTGCTACTATGGCAAATTGGCTTTTAAGTTATATGGAAATCTCTGAAAAATCTGCTACAAATTAAGATTTATTTTGATTAACTGAGTTGAGGAAATTTTAGAGACATCCATCTAGTTTTTCTCTAGTTATGTCAAATAGATTAACGATATCTAAGCGACTTTCTATTTTTGTTTGTTGAATCCAACCTACATCTTTTGGTTGTAAGTAATAGATAAATTCTTGATTTGTAGTTGATGATTTTGTACTTGAGCAAACTTCTAGTTCTAACCAAGTTTCTTCTGATTCAGAAATTTTTCTGATGACTTTGAGAATAGTACCTTGAGAAACTACACCTTGAACATAATTTTCTCTAGTGTTAGTTAATAATTCAATGGGTTTGTTTAATGTTTCTGTAGTAGAATCACTATTACTAATTAATATATATGAATTTACATCAAAAGATAAGGTCGGCTCAGGTGTAGAATTTTCTGTTTTTTTAGTAAGACTTTCTGTCTCTTCTAAAACCTGATTATCTGCTATTTTTGTAGTTGATGGTTCTATTAATTCCTTACCTATAGGACTTAAAAAATAAGCTAATATTCCACCTAATCCTAAGAGTACAAAAATTCCTAATAGATAATTTAAGTACAACCAAGTTTTCGGTTTTTTCTCAATTAATTTACTACTAGAGTCAGAATTTGTTAGTGATTTTCGGGTTTGTGAGTTGTTAACTTCTATAGGTGGGAGTGATAACTCCGTCACTTGAGCTGGAGAATTTACCTGATAATGTACTAAAGCTACTGTCACATTGTCATGCCCATTTTTAGTGTTAGCAATTTCTATTAATCTATCTCTAATTACAGTTATATTAGTATTTCCATCTAGTAATGGTAATATTTCCGTTTCCCAATACTCTTCGACTCGATCTTTATCACTTAAACCGTCAGAACAAATTAAGAAAATACTATCCTCATCTATGGGAAAACGTTGTACAGTAGGATGTAGAGCTACTGAAGCAGTAATACCTAAAGCTTGCACTAGGGCACCTGATGCAACTTGGTTAATTGCCTCATAATATAAAGAGTAAGCTAATCTGACTTGACGAGTAGCGACATCATCATCTAGAGTGACTTGATAGCATCCATGAGGGGATATCCAGTAAGCACGACTATCTCCTACATGAGTAATGTAGAGTTGATGGAGATGAGCAAGTGCCATGACTAGAGTAGTTCCCATCCGTTGACGACCATGACGTTGTTCATCATCATTGCGATTATAAATAGCGTCATTAGTAACAGCGGTGGACTCCTCAAGTTTTGTTGTAATTGTCAGAGGATCACCATTCTCAGGGATTTGTAATAATTCTTGGGTAAGAACTTTTATTGCTAGCTCGGAAGCTACTTCTCCCCCATCCTGACCACCAATACCATCACAAACAATAGCTACTGTTTGAGAACTTGGTGGATGGCTAACTAGAGTTTGACTTGGTGGGTAACAAGCATCTTCATTATGAGAACGGTTAGGTCCAGTATCTGTACCTGTGGCAATATGAACTATTCGCTTTTGCGATCGCCCTAATACTTCTAAACCTCGATCTAGTTGTGCGATAACTTGATCGGCATTTTTGACTTCACCAGCAATCATTTGTTGGCACAATTGTTGCAAAAATTTTCCTACTGCTGGATTAGCATCACTTACCCATTTCTGCCATAATTTACCTAAATTTTGCAGTGTCAAAGACTCTTTATCTGAGTGTAATTCTACTAAACGGACTAATTGTCCTTCTACCCGCAAATTTTCTGGGTCTAGTAAACTAGAAGCGACTTTTTGTACATTCAATGGTTGCCAAAGTTGCGCAATTTGCCACAACCAATTTAGCTGTCGCATCGGTGTAGCATTTTTCCATTGGGTCCCTATTGCTGGCATTAAACTACCTAATTTTCCATGGATTGGCCCTTTTTCTAATAACCAAATTTCTCTAGTATTTTGTCTCGCGGTTACTAATACCAGTCCAAAAACTTGAGGAATATGAAGTCTATAGGGAAATAATTTCAAATACGCTTCTATTGCACCTGGAATTTGTTCAGGTATCAGGGGCATTTTTTCTGGTTGAGTATCCAGTAGGATTTTGCCATGATAAACTTGATAGCGACCTGCTATGATTTCTCCTGGCTGATAGCCGTTTATCTCTTCACCAACACCCCACAGATAATGTTTTGGCATACTGTTTCGCATCAGGAGTCCTCACTGCTTTCGACCATTGCTTTTCTACGTCCGATTGAGATTGATTCTTTAGGATATTTGAACTAAGTTTTCTGACTTTAATAAATAGGACTTATGCAGTACAAGGTATTTTCCTCAGACAAGAAAGCTATCTCAAATCTTAGTTTTTCGTACTTCATGGATAAGTCCTGTTTAAAAAGTTCTGAGTATAATTTTAATATCTAAACAATCTGAATTGCTACTTGGTAATTTTAGCTTTTAAACTATTATACCCTTTTTATCCAAAGCTTTGCTATAATTCTAGTTAGATAAAGATATCCTAACAATTTTATTAGTTAAACTGTAAATATTCTCTCACAAATCAACTGTATTAAGTTATTTGGATTTATATATTTTTTAAGTTATTTGAGGTAATTCATGTCTAAATCTTCTGACTCTAGACCCTCCAACAATTTTACTGGTGAAAAAACTAATAATCAACAACCACAAATACCTCAAATAGAGATAGATGAACTCCTTACTCAACTCAAAACCTCTCATGGATTATATTATAAGATGATTAATCTGGAAATTTGGGCTTTAGTTGAAACTTTAGAGCAGTTTTTTCCTGGTGCCTGGAGTTCTTTTATGGCCAATCGCCGGGTTTCTATGAAACAATTTTTGGAACATTCTCAGAATAAAAGAGCAATTAACTCTTGACTTTTAATTAGATAAATCCTATTATTTTTACTATTAATTAAGGTATTCTGGGTTTTTAGTGCTAAGTTCAAATAGGTTAAATATATTCAAGATTTTTAGCATACTCCCACGAAAATAAAATCTAGGTAGTGGTACATAGTAATGGTATGAGAAATACTATCTATAGATTAGAGTTGTCGCTTGATAACTTAAAAAATTCCCAAAAACTTTGTTCTGTAAGGAGCCTACCTATGGGCAGCTAAAAACCCTGGCAATTATTGTCTTGTCTAGGTTTGAGCGCTTTTTGCCTCTATTTAGCGACAACTCTATTCTCAGTATTAGGGCTTATTAATGAATTTTTAATCCGATAACAATAATGTTATCGGATTTGCTGTAACTTGATGAGTAGAAAATTTGATAATTTTATATATGCTAATGCTACGTTTTGATTATCTTGCTGGATGAAACGCTGCACCAGTTGTTAAAATTAGGATTAAGCATCAACATCTACTCTAGGTAGTCCTAGACTATAATTATTTACACGACTACCAAGGTTATAACTAATTTCACCAGCTTGTAAGAGCGATCGGACAAAATGTTCTAAGTCAGAACCAATACAACGCAAATTGTATTCTGTTAAGTCTGCTCCACTATAAGATGCTACCAATTCATCAAACTTACGGTAAATCTGCTGCACCGCAGCGTCATTCCAGTTAAGTTCGTTATCGGGATCAATATCTAGAGTTAATGTCTGATCGTCAGGAACAAGTTCATTGTTTTCAATAATTCCAGAAAAAATACGAATATGTCTGGTTGTTGACTTTAATAGCATAGATAATTGTCTCTCTGTGACTTTTTGTTAAATTCTATCGTAAGTATTGAAATATGGTAAGTAATATCATGTCTCTTTGAATAACCACAATAAAAAATTTACAGCTCTTTTCATTTCAGTAGACCACAGTAGGGGAGTCGGGGAGTAGGGAGTAGGGAGTAGAAGGAAATTTACCTAATATTCTTGCGCTTGAGAGAAGAACATTTTTATTATGGCGATCTTAACGAGACTTGATATAAGTCACTGTGAAAAAACAGGGGACGCGGTGACACGGTGATAGCTTATCTCCCCCTTTCCGTTTCCCCTCCTCTCTCCCTCTGGTGTGTCCTCCTTCCTACTCCCCTACTCCTGAAAAAAGACTTTTGAGCGCAAACCCTAATTATTCATCCCATTCTGGACCTATCAACTTACCTCGTAATTGCCACTTACCCAAATTAGGGTCATTAACTTCTAATAAACCACTGTATAATTCTTGCTTGGCATATGGACTATCTAAAACAGGCCAATTTTCTAACACCCTTCTCTTTCCATTAATTACAGCATCTCCAATAGCACCATCCTGCTCATAAGTCATAGCCAAGCGATCGCCTGTTAAACTTAGATATTCTAAACTCCCCTGACTTTCCCATTTACTATCATCAAGCTGAGTTTGATCCAACGCTTGTTTCAAACTCTCAAAGTCTCCCACATCAGCTACTCTGGCTATATCAGTAATCCAAGCAGTTTTCCTACCTTGGGCAACCATTGCTTGATAATCTTGATATCTCTTTTGAGAAAATGGCATCTGGAGACTTACCTGATCTCCCCAAGGTCTAGCACATAACCAAATATTTTCAATCCGCCAAATATACCAATCTTTATATTTTGTCGGCTTTCCATAACGCTTTGGCAAAACTAAGTGTGACTTTGCAGGTACTCCTGCTTGTATATCTTGGTCATTGAGAATTAACTGAAAAATTACTGCCCCTTTTTCCTGAACATATTGGTCTCCAGGACTACGACCTGTTGCCTGTGGTCCATGATAAGTACCTGCTAAATTGATTACTGCGTTATTTACTTTTTTAGGGTCGCGGACTACTAATTTATAGGTAGCATATTGCGCTCTAATTGTCCCGCTTACTTGATAAGTACGGACAGGTTCTAATAATGTGCCTAAACTATAATCCTCGGTTATATAAAATTTCTCCCATAAGCCATTTCCTTGAGAGTAACTATAGTATATTGGATGACTTGCCCGTAGTTGATATGGTAATGGTACTTCCTTACGAGCTAACGCCCGCAAATGGTCTGGGGGACGATATGTACTAAGAGCTGCTGCCAATGCTAGTCTAGAACTACCTCTACCCATTTTTTCTGCTGGTTCTATTCCATCCCCCCACCACATCCAGGCTACAGCACTTAAGCCACTATTCCATGTGTTACGGTCAAAACCTCTACTTTCGGCGCCTCCAGAAGTTCCCCAACTTAGTCTTAGTGCCATGTTAGCTGCATACCAATCTAGCAAACCTTTTGCCAGTTTTTTTAATTCTGGGTTACGAGCAAAATCATAGATATTAAGCAAGCCACCTATACTATATCCATAGTAAGTCGAAGAATGAAATTCTCCTTGTCCAATAGTTAAGAATTTATTTAGTTCGGCCCGTAACCATGCTTCATTTGTTGCTTCACTAGCTGGGTCTTCTACTGGCCAACCGCTCCCATCCATTAATGCTAAACCAGATGCACGGTGCATGAACATATGATTTTCTGTGCCAGTGTCTGTCCATTTTAGAACTTTTGGTAGTCTGAGTTGATTTTTGTAGGATGCTAACATTTCTGAGGGCATTTTGTCTCTAAATAAAAAGAAAATCCGCACATCTAGATAACTACGAAAGTGATAAATACTTGGTTTATCTTTATCTAGTTGAAGTAAAATTTGCCAGGTTTTTTCTTGGTTATAAAGTTTGCCTGTTTCTTCACCTTCTAAACTTAATCTAGCTAAAATAACTGGCAGTAAATATTTATGAGGATCGCCTATTTTTTCTCGTTTCCACCAAGTCTCTAATTCTTCTAAATCTCTAGTTGCTATTTTCTGACGAATTGCTAAACTCCGCTCTAGGAAGTTTTTTTCTTCTTCTTCATTTTTCTGTTCTAATAGTCCTGAACTTTCTTGATTTTTTACTGCTTTTGTATTGTTATTGCTTTGACATCCTGATATGGTGAAGCTTAAGACTAAAGTGGTAATTATTGCGAGAATAATATAGGATATTTTGGGATGTTTCATAGATTTTTTCTGTTAAAGAGTTATTTGCTAATAATATCGCAATTAGAAATAATTTTTGAGAATATCAATGACTGGATTAGCTTTGTACAGGTTTATAGGGCTAACAAATTTATCACATATGATTTCTGCTTATTATCTAAATTAAAATAGCTTTTAGTCTTTACCAATTAATTGTTAATTGTTTTTGGGAAATTGCTATATTTATGTCATAAGTATAATTCAACCTACCATCTAGAAAAAGTTAACTTTAAATGATTTTTGTTACATTCTCTTATTAAGAGACTGTTGGTCAAATAAGTCTTAAGAGAATGAATATAGCCATCCGCGCATAACAGATATAATAGTAATAATAACATCTCCAAGAAAAAGGTAAAATAATTAATATTATAGATAAACTAGATAATTTTATCAGTCAGACAGGGATAGGCAAAAGAAATAACAAGAGCCTTGGCGGTAAAAATGATTTTGTTGGCAAAATCCTACCACGAAGTCAAAGAATTATTAAATGTTTCTCATGGTTTTATTAGCCAATGGAAAAACCCCGCACTTTTTCATGGCGTAGAAAGTTTAAAGCTTCAATTTTCTTGGAACACAAGGTTACTTAAAGGGACAAGAAAAAGAGAAAAAAATTGAGTGGTTGAGAGAACAAGATTATCTGACATTATCAGACTTGCAAAACTATAGGAATCCTCAATAGGTTGTGACAGATAAATCAAGTAAATAAAAAAACTGAAACTCTTGCTTGTTTGCTGTTCCCCGTTCCCTATTTCCTAAAATGTATTAAAATCATGTATTAAAATTTTGTACAGGACTCAAATAGGATTACTAGAGATAATTAATTCTACAGAACGATATTAAATTTTAAACTAAGAGTAAATTATGGGTGAGGGGGTATCTTTTTTGAATACCTATTCCCACTTGAAGCAATTTTTTGTTTAATTGTATCTCAATATGATTTAAGGAATCGGATATTATAAACTTTTAGAGAAAAAGGAACAGTTCAGCACCATAAAATATATAAAAAATTATATGATAATTTCTTTATTCTCTTATTTTAAGAAACACCTTCATTCTTACATTTGATTCCTGATTACTATACCTACTTAACTTAGAGATTGTTTGTCAAATAAGTATTAAGAGAACGAATATTTACTAAAATCCCAAGTTGCTAATATTTAACAGAATTGAAATCCAGTAGGTAGATAGATATTAGGTAAATATATTCCTAGATGAGTGAAGTGAGAAATATTTGTTTTGATTTCTTCAGACTTACTCCCTACTCCTGTACGGTTGGGTAATTTCCGTGCCTCCTGGGTCAGAACTACGCTAATGTCACCGCGAAGCTTTCCATGTTTGCGTAGCATTCCGCAGGAAATTACCGAATAATTAAGGTAAAAAGCCAACTAGATCAAGAGAAACAATGAATTTATTTTCATTTTATTCAATCGAATCCGTTTGAGGGAGAGTAATTATCAATTATCCATTATCCATTATCAATTATCCATTATCCATTATTGGACTCTATTCCCTATCTCATTTTTATCTTTCCTCATACATTCAATCTCTTAATAGTTTATATTTTTAGTTATAAACCAATTCTATAGCGTTTGTTTTTCTGATTTTCTATTACCCTATTTGCCTAATTATTACTCTGCTACTTCTGTTCAGGAAGTTTCCTCCGAAATACTTCCTAAACAGGAACCGCCTCTACTATCTCAAAACAATAATCTGCATACCTCACAAGTATGGGAATTTATAGATTAATTTTTCTTCTTAAAAATCAAGAAATCTTAATATCTTGAGTAAATAATTTGATTTGGATTAATGTGACATAAATCACTAATTTATGAGATAAATATCATCTGGACTGCACCTGTCCATCACAGTTATTTCTTGTTAGTTAGGAAATACTAAAGATGGTGAGCTAGAGCAATAAACTCTTATGGATTATTTACCTCAAACTTTTCTCCCGGAAGTAATAATTACAGAGTTAGTATTCCAAGTATATCGGTCTGGTATATTAACTCAAGATCAAAGAAAACAACTAAGAAATCTATTTCTATACCATAATCTAAGCGAAGAAGATACAACAGCAATTAATAGATTAATTCATGCTATTCGTCGGGGATGGTTGAAGATGGCAGATTAATAACTGTCGTATTTTATCTGATTAATTAGAAAACAAATTTAAAAAACACCCTTTTTCTAATAGCTAGAAGTTCTGATTACCTTGGCAAAACTAAAATATTTCAGTATCTTCAATATATTAAATTGTAGAAAATAGGGATTATGTTAGTAAAAAGTTTTATCAATCTTTTGAGTAATAGAGATCTGTATAAATCAGGTCTCTATCATCTTTATAGCAGTTCCCATAATGGTGATTTACAAAGTTTTAGGCTTGAGGGAACACTTAACTGAGAACAGAGAATAAACAAAAAGACAAAATATATAATGTACCTCACTAGCTTGAGAAACGCTATAGTTGATTTGAAAATAAGTGATTTTTTTTGTAACTATTCACTGTAAAATTAATAGTTATTAGCTTAATAAAAGATAAATTAATTAGGCAGTATTCAGAGATTTAAACTTTAGAGATTTAATGTATCAGGAAAGATAAAAATGAGATAGGAAATAGGGTTCAATAATGGATAATGGATAATTGATAATTACCTCTGGTTAAAACCGAGACGATTGAATATGAGGATTGAATATAAGGAAATATTATTTCTTTTTTTCCCTTGTAGAGCGACAGCTCGCGGTACAGCCAAGGGTCGGCTAATAAAGCTGAATAAGAGACTGTTTGTAAAATAATTATTACGAGAGCATACAAGTGACTAAAATCTAAAAGCGGTAATACTTCAAGGGATTGAAAGAAGGTAGATAGAGAAGTATTCAGTACATATATGCCTAGATTTTTCAGCGACAAATATTTGCCCTTGTATTTCTTCGGACCTCCATACCTATTCCCTATTTCCTATTCCCTATTCACTCTCTCCTTTTTATATTTCCTGATACATTCAATCTCTGATAATTACCTCTCCCTCAAACGGATTGGATTGAATAAAAGGAAAATAAATTCATTGTTTCTCCACGGCGAGTGAGAGGCTTTTTACCTTAATTATTCGGTCATTTCCAGCGGAATGCTACGCAAACATGGAAAGCGGAGCATGACCTAGGAAATTAACCGTACAGGAGTAGGGAGTAGGTCGGAAGAAATCAACACAAATATTTCTCACTTTAATCGTCTCCGAATATATTTACCTAATATCTATCTACCTACTGGATTTTAATTCTTTTAAATATTAGGAATTTGGGATTTTAGTAACTATTCGTTCTTTTAATATACCAATCCTCTAATATATTTGTGGCAAAAATCTTACTGCTTTTTAGGGAACAGGGAACAGGGAACAGGTGGGAGTTTCAACTCTTTTATCTACTTTTTAATTTGTCGCAACCTATGGGCAGATTGCTATACTTATTTGACAAGTCTCTTAAGTATGCTGCAAAGTACATCAAAAAACTTTTCTCATTCATAGTAAAATTTTGTTAGGCTTCACAAACAATAGCTGAACACTTAAATTTACAGTTTTTTTAAGCATCTAAGAATGCTAAATAGGGTTTGCTGAAAAAGTATTTTAGTAGGGAGAGGAGTCAGAATTCAGGAGCCAGGAGAAATGGAAAATAATGAGAAGTTAGTGTTCAGAATTATCCCTGAATTTTTCTGCCATAATTAGCTGAAAATCTTAGACTTTTCAGCTTAATAGACCTAAAAGCTGGTACTTTTTCCATACCTAAAAACGCTCTTACCTTTATCTTTTAAGGCTTTGAGATTTATTTAGCAAACCCTAAATAAGCTGTGATAAATCAAAAAGTAAATAATAAAACTGAAACTCTTACCGAATAATTAATAATTAATAGTTAATAATTAATAATTAAGAGTTGAAGCGTCAATAATTAATTATTCATTCAACAATTAAGGTTTAAAGCCTCCCCTTGACTGTGCCGCGAGCTGTCGCTCCACAAGGGGATAAATCAAAAAAATTTCCTTTGAGCGCCAATCCCCTTCTTTCAAGAAGGGGTAATTATCAATTATCCATTATCAATTATTGAACTTTTCCCTTTTCCATATTCTCTATGTTAAACTAAGCTATTAAAATTTTCTACACGACTCAAATAGGATTGCTATATAATGATTTTTCCTAGAGGTAGAAATTTTTGTTTTGAGCAATATTGACTTATTTTTAAGTTGTCACAATTATTTTTAAAGTTAAAAATGAGCAATATCTATATTTCTTGGTTAGAGTATCATCAAACTATTGAACATTTAGCAGCAAAAATTTATAAGTCGCAATTGAAATTCAATCAAATTGTCTGTTTAGCTAGGGGGGGGCTAAGAGTAGGAGATATTCTCTCTCGCATTTTCAACAAACCTTTAGCAATTGTGGCTACTTCTTCTTATGGGGGTATTAAAGGTCAAGAACAAGGTAAGATTAAGATTGGGAAAAATTTGACTATGACTACAGACAGTTTAGGTAGTCATGTTTTATTAGTTGATGACCTGGTAGATTCGGGAATTAGTATGCAAAAATCTATTGGTTGGCTACAGGATAATTATGGTCAAGAAATTCAAGAAATAAAAACGGCTGTTTTGTGGTATAAAAGTTGTTCAATATTTGAGCCTGATTATTACATTGATTATTTGCCTAATAATCCCTGGATTCATCAACCTTTTGAGATATATGAACAAATGAATCCTGGAGATTTAACTTTGGCTAAAACGGATAGGGTTATTGATTCTAATTGAAGAATTTATTTCTGGTAAATTAAATTATGTAGGTGAATACTTTTTTGTTGTGTGGCGAGTTAGAAAATTCCTTAGTTTAGGGATTAGGATTTGATTATCTACAGAAGTAAAATTGTCTTAGTTTTTGAGCGCTGAGTTGTCAAAAAAAGTTATATAGTAAGCATTCAGCTATCAGCTCTTAGCGGTCAGCTATCAATCTATTATCTTGGAAAAAGGAAGTAGAATTGTAAAGTCGATCGAATATTAAAAGTTACTTTCAACGCAAATTAGCTAATTTTCCAGATTAATCAAAAAGTTATTAGTTTATTATACTCTAGAACAAGCTTACTGTTAATAGCTGAATACTTGGCGTTATATAATTCATTTTTGTCTAACTACTTATTGTTCTTTCTTGTTTCTTTGAACTATAGCAATCCTCAATTGTGAGTTTGTTTCCTGAGCAAAAAGTGAAAAAAATAAATCATGACTAAAGATAGTAAGTGTACTTCTATAGAAGTCATTTAGTATTTTTTGCCGTCATTAAATTGTGTCACTTCTCTCAACTAAAAAGACCAACTTATAAGTTATAAAATATAGAAAAAAAATCCCAAGTTTTGAAAAATACTCCTAATACTCCCCGCCCTCCTACTCTACTTTTTAAATTAGATGAAATGGTTCTCAAATAGGTTCTATAGAGTAAAAGATAATCTAGTCTAAGTTAGTGAAAAATTGAAATATACTAATTTGCTAAGTCAAGTTGTAACTTTAAGTTTAGTTTGTATGATATAATTCTTTATTGCTAAGAGATTGTTTGAAAAGCAAATATAAAAAGGAGAGAGGGAATAGGGAATAGGTCCGAAGAAATCAAGACAAATATTTGTCGCTGAAAAATCTAGGAATATATGTAAAAATCTAGGAATATATGTACTGAATGCTTCTCTATCTACCAAAGTTCAATCCCTTGAAGTATTAGTGCTTTTAGATTTTAGTCACTTGTATGCTCTCGTAATAATTATTTTACAAACAGTCTCTAAGATTTCGTATATACACTTTTATTTGATTGATTATGTCTACTGCTAAACTAACCTTGAATTTGGTAGAAGGTTCTATCTCTTTCAATTTTACTCCTGAAGCTGCTAGAAACTTACAAGGTGTAATAGCTGACTTAATGCAGCAATTAAAATCTGTTGCTGCCAAAAATGCTGCTGGTACTTCTGGCAAACCAACTCCACAAAAACCTACAGAATATCAGTATACAGGAGATGTCTTTTTAGAAATATTTTGTAATCCTAATATTTGGCCTAGTCCCTTTGCAGCTAAAGTTTTGGTTACTTTGCGAGATGAACGGATTCGGATTACTACTGAAGCTGAACTTACTAGACTTAATGAAGATATTAATCAATATTTAGAGCAAGTAGACTAAAATTTTTGTCGTCTTAAATATGACAGGATATTAGTTAGTATATCTATTTAGGGTTTGCTGAAAAAGTCTTTTTGTGAAGGTAGGGAGTGGGGAGTAGGGAGTAGGGAGTAGTGAAAACTCAAGAGGAATCAAGAGTTAATCAGGATGTACTCGGAAAAATTATCCCTTGATTTTTCTGCCCCTATCTAACCCAAATACTCACTTTTTCCACTTGAGCAGGCGAAAATTTGGTACTTTTGAAAAACCATTACAGCCCTTTTTCCTTTATCTATAAAGACTTTTATCTTTAATCAGCAAGCCCTATTTAATTGTCAGAAGCTAAACTGATTCATTTGTACTTTTGGCTTTTGACAACTACTAAGTATTTTTATTGGCTTTTATACGAGTCGGTAAGTTTATTTATCCTGAACAAAAATTACTCAGAACCTAAATAAAATTATTTACCTATTTCAATTTTATCTCATTTTTACAAGACACTAAATTCAGCGTGGCTAAGTGTGCAATTAATTTTGTGTACCTGTTGATAATACTATCTGTAAAGTATGGAAAACCAAGAAATAAAAAACTCATATGAAATTAATGGAGCTAATTACAAATACCAATGTACATCAAGAGTATAAACTTTCAAAATTTGATAGTCAAATGGGAGTCTGCCCATATTATGGTGTAATAAATTGGTATCAACATCGAATAGATTCTCAGAGATTGAAAATAGCAATTCAACAAATAGTAGATAGTGTGCCAATTTTGGGAGGAAGGTTGGTAAAAAAATTCTTTTCTCCATTAAAAGTTGTATGTCAGCCACAAAAATCTGGTGTTGGTTTTATTCATATCGATCTAGATGAACAGGAGATAAATATTGATAATTTATTAGATGCAAAAAGTTATGTAAAAAATGAATTCAATATTCCCACAAATTCTGCAGATGCTATTAATAAAGATATTCCATTACTGTATGTGATTTTGAATCATAATCAAAACTATTGTGGGGTAACTCTTTTGATTAATCATATCCTAGGAGATGGTGGAACATATTTTAAATTATTAGAATATCTTTCTCAAGCATACGAAGACCCAGAATATGTTGCTAAATCTGAACCATTATTTACAATAGATTTTCAGAAAATTGATGATTTTATGGCTGCAAGTTTTAAAAAATTATCATGGAAAGATAAACTTTTAAGTTCAACATCTTTTATCGTTTTTATCTTGAAGAGTGTTTTTCAAAATCAGAATAATTGGAGTTATCTTGAATGTATCTTAACCAAAGAAAACTTAGATTTAATCAAGGGAAGAAATCAAAATCTGTCAAACGAAGAAAGTGCTTATAGTACAAATGATGCTTTATTTGAATTTTTATCAGTTGTTCCTATTAAACGATTTACTTTTCCTTGTAACCTAAGAGCTAGAAATATTGGCATACAAGAAAATTATTTGGGAAATGCTGAAGCTTTAGTCTCGGATTTAACTAAACCAGAAAACAGTTATATGTTAACCCATACTGATGTGAGAAAATCAGTTAATCAACTTCCAGAAATATACAGTTTTTTACCCACTTTTAATAGCAAGTATATGTTGCATAATTCATGGATTAAATTACAAAATTATTTACCTGGTTTTGGTGGAAAATTAATTCTGCAAAAGCTGTTTGAATTTGACGATATACCAAAAGATGTATTATCATTTACTGTGAAATATTCACAAATATACAGGTCTAAAGAAAATGAGTATTTATTGATATATATCAATTTAAAAAATGTTGTTTCCCAAGTCGAACAGAAGTTGATAAGTTTGGGTGTACAAGATATTGTTATTAAAACATCGTAATCAAGTAGAAAATAATCTTAAATTATATCAGCCTCAAAAATAAATTAGCTTTTAACCTACATTCCGCACGACAAAATGTAGCATGAAAAACAGGAGACAGGAGACAGGAGACAGGAGACAGGAGACAATTATATTGGTCAATAGGAGTAACTAATTGAGTATTTATGCTTAATATT
>JBFRWR010000509.1:0-5777 GCA_051439685.1 Trichodesmium sp. | reverse complement strand
TTTCATAAAATCCATGAGCTGTATTACAGGTAATCACCAAAAAATTAGCCCCTGCCATTTGTAACATTTTCCCGTATTTAACTAACCAAGGAGTACAGTCTGGCAGTTTTCCCAATAAGCTTTGAGTCCGATCGGGAATATCAGTAGCATTAATTAAAATCCAAACCGGATAGTCGCGATCGCTAACAGCACCTCGCTCTGCATTAAAAGCAATTAACCGACGTTCAAATTCAATATGTGCTAGGGGACCTACCCCCCCAATAATTCCTGGAATTGCTTGTTGCCGAATTCCTTGTTTCATAATTAAGGTGCTAACTCAAGAACAACCTAAACTCTGGCGAGTTTCTACTCCTGTAGTGGGATTTGTTCCTGAAGCTGTTTTACACATTAATTTTGTTTGATAGCGGTCTACCAATGCTCCAGAAAAATCTGCTCCTGTCACGTCTGCATTCCCGAAGGTGCTACTCATCAACATTGCATCTGTGAAAATAGCATTAGTTAAGTCCGTTTCATCAAAGCTCACTCTATCTGCAAAAGTCCCAGAAAAATCTGCTCCTCTTAAGTTAGCTCTCAAAAAGTCTCCTTTAGTCAGGATAGTGTTTTGCAGATTTGCTCCTTGAAAGTTTGTACCCCACATTATTGCGCCCGCAAAGGAAGTACCATGTAAATCTTTGTAGGAAAAATCTCGGTTGCTCAAGTCTGTGAGGGTATAGTTAACAGTATTTTCTTCAGCTTGAGTTGGATAGATATTCATCACCCAAGAACTTGCAACTGTCAAAATTAAGACAAATACCAAAATTCCTTTTTTAATCATTACAATAACTACTCCCAAAATTGAATATAACTAAATTCTAAACATACCAAATAATAGACAAATATTCAATTTTTTTTCAAGAGCAATTAAACGTTAGTAATCTCATCAAAATATTATAGATAAATCCCTAAATAGGTTATATCAAGTTTCATTAAATTAGTCATCTTCCAGATAACTTCTGCTTTCAGCCAAGAAATGTATTTCTTGGTATATGATTTGGCTAGTCAAGGATTTCAAATAGTTTAAATCATCTTTAAGATGACTCTTGAGTAGTATTTATCCTTTTTATATTGTAGTCAATCAGTGCTTGATACTTGTGAAGTACAAAAGAATGGATATTAGGAAATAAGCAACAGGCAATATATTAGATTTCACTAAGCGTGAGGTACACCTACGCGAGCAAGATGCTCGCACTGATAAAATTTAATTATCAATATCTGTACCTCACGCTTCTTGGCAAATGCTATAGAAAATAAAAATCTAATTTACTCATCTGATAAACGCTATAATTTTTTTATAATAGGTTATTGAAATTAAAAACCTTTTTATTTCATGCTCTACTTATACTTTAAATTAGCAAAATTATTATAACTAATTAATTTAATTTTTTCTGCTTGAGTATTAAGCCACTTCCTAAAATTCCTAAGCTAAATAGACCTATAGTTGCACTAGGTTCAGGCACTGTAACTTCCTTACTTTTAGTCATATTACTTGATAAAGAACTATTTGGTACTGGTTGAGCTAATCCGCCTGATAATAAACTAATTTGAGGTTCAGTTTCCGCAACTTCTGCTGTAGTTTCTATTTGAAAATTCACAATTTCTTGATTAAAGCCACCTAGTTTAAATGTCTTATTAAACAATTCAAAATCTGTATCATAAAGACCAAGACTTTCCGCAAACAGAGGTCCGAAATTTTGATTGCCAATTATAGGTAACTCTAGACCAAATTCACCTGCCATAAAATCTAGACCAAAATCAATACCCAAACTGGTATAATTACGAAACAAAGCATTAAAATCAATCAATGCTTCAAATTCTAGAAAATCTCCGACATTATCAGGCATTACTAAAGAAATTTGTTCCCCAATATTAAAGTTGATTATTGTGTTATCTTCTAACTTTAATATTGCTGGTAATTCACTGGTTAAAGAGAAATTTTGCAACATTGATAAACCTATTGCTGCTTCTATATCTAAAAAATTGTAAGAAAAGCCAAGATTACCAAAAATTCCTAAATCTAATTCCTGCTTTTCTTGCAAAGATGGTAATCCTAATAAAAGACTTGCTAAACCATCTAAATCTAGAGCAGCTTTCATAAATTCATCTTTACCAGAAGAAATCAATTGATTTTCTAGAGAATTTCCAGACTTCAACCCAGTTGTATTTACTTCCGGCAAACTAATATCAAACCCTCCAAATTTTTCATCTAGTTGTAAATTAGCATTCTCACCACTAAGATTAACTAGATTAACTTTTTCATCAATATCAAATCCTAAATCTAATTGATTTCCCGGACTAATATCTACTTCCGTAGCTACATCAAATATTAAATCTAAATCATAATTAGCATTAATACCTTTTGTCGAAAAACTGGCATTATCAGCAAAAGAAAAACCAGAATTAATTGTAAATTTTTCCCCTACTTTTACAGGTGTATCTGGAATATCAAAAAATAAATCAACTGGAATTAAAGCATCGACAATTCCACCAGTTAAATTAAAAGTATTTTGTAAACCTAATTTACCTTCTGTAAAAGCATTAAAACCTACATCTAATTCTGGCAAAATACAAACACCCCAAACTTTTCTAGCACAAAGAGAATAGTTTTTTGATACTGACTTATCCCACTCAAATTCCAATAAACCACTCTCCCCACCCCAACTAAAATTTCCCTCTTCTTCACCCCAAATATTTTGATTTGATGTAGTAAACTCTAAATCAAATTTGAGAGTTGTTGCTAATGTCACATTAGGTAAGGCGATCGCTGTAATACTAGCAACTGCAACTGATGTTAAAGTCTGTAGCAATTTCATTCTTGCATACCTCTGAAAATTAAGCTTTGATATCAGCTTCTTTTTCTAGTATTGAGGGTACGGTATCAGGATAATTTTCAGGAATTAATATGGAAAACAAGAATAACAAGCAAAATAATAGTAGGGACATTTCAAAGAATATCCCTACTCGATCAATATGGAGTTAAGCGGACTCGAACCGCTGGCCCCCTCAATGCCATTGAGGTGCTCTACCAACTGAGCTATAACCCCTAATCACGCCATTATTTATCATAACTAATTTTTTTCAAGTTTGTCAAGAAATTTATTAAAAAAATATAGGCCCTATACATTGGCCTGTTTGAAAAACATACCCTAATCAGCAACTTAGAAATATGTGTAGGAATGTTGAGACATTTGAGTTAGGTGAGTCATACAAGTACCCATCAGAAAATAGACTACCATCATAGCTGCAGCAGAGGTAGCAACTAGAATACCTGCTAGCATTAAAGAAAATTCTCGATGATTGAATGATTCCTGCATTAGATGCAAGGACCAAGCTACCAAAGCAACATCAATTATTAGAATAGTGACCAACATAAGTTACGTTTTGTAACGGTTACTTTATTCTAACAACATTTCTTAAAAATAGACTTAAGTATTTTTACTAAGAAAATCTAAAAATTAGGTTCAATGGCTCGAACTATCTATAAATTGGACATCCCTATCTGTTTAATTTAAGTGGACTCCTGGTTTTGCTATGGTAAATTGAAGGTATAGCCTGGGTTCAGCAAACCAAGAATCATACGTTTGCAAAAATTCCTACGAAAGTATCTCAAGCATCAACTTCACTTTGTCTCACAGGAATTTGATTTTCTGTTAGATAAGCCTTAATCTCAGCTACACTTAATTGACCATAATGTAGTAAAGAAGCAAGCAAGGCCGCTTCTGCTTTACCTTCAGTTAAAGCCTCAAAAATATGCTGGCAGTTACCCGCTCCTCCAGAAGCAATAACTGGAATTTGCACAGTTTCTGCAATAGTCTTAGTCAGCTCTAAATCATAACCTGCTTGAGTTCCATCAGCATCCATACTTGTCACCAGCAGTTCACCCGCGCCTCTTTGTTCAACCTCTTTTGCCCAGGCGATCGCGTCCTTACCAGTATTTTCACGGCCACCCCGGACATATACATCCCATCCTAAATTATCTGGGTCTGAACGGCGACGAGCATCAATAGCTACTACAATACATTGATTTCCGAAACGGTCACTGGCCTGATTAATAAAGTCAGGATTACGAACTGCTGCGGAATTTATACTAACTTTATCGGCCCCTGCCCTTAACAAATTTTTAATATTTTCTAAGGATTGAATACCCCCTCCAACTGTCAGAGGAATAAAAACCTTTTCTGCAGTCCGATAAACCACATCTATGATGGTATTTCGGTCTTCATGGGTGGCCGTAATATCTAGAAATACCAACTCATCAGCCCCAGCATCATTATAGACTTGGGCTAGTTCTACTGGGTCTCCAGCATCTTGAAGATTCACAAAGTTAACACCCTTGACCACTCGGCCTGCATTAACATCCAAACAAGGTAAAATTCTTTTGGCCAGCATAAACAGAAATTACAAAAGTAGCACTATATATTTATTATTGCTGATTTGAGACTTTAGATTGATTGGCAATATTACAGCAGTTTTCCTGCACCGTAGACCAAAGTAGGGACTTTGCATGCAAAGTCCCTACTGGGTTTTGTTTATGGCGATGTGGTTCATCAACCTGAAAAGCACTGTAAGTGGATTGAAACTCTGCAACTTCAAACCATAGAAATTTTCGATGTATAAAGTTGGCCACTTTAGTCAAACAAAAGTTATGTACAATACCTTTAATTGGACTAAAAAATAATTAGATTTTAGATAAATTAGAGTACCAGTAGTAGATAACTGTGATCAAGCACTAATTTCAGATAAACTATGGATTGATTAATACCACTCGAAGAACACTGTAAAAAAAATGGAAATTGGTCAACAAGTTAAAGTAAAAGGTATAAAACAAAAGATACCTAACAATATAATCAATCGATTGAAACAAAATCCCATTGGTACAATTAAAGAATTCAAAATGGTAGACGGTAGTGGGATTGGCTACTGGGTCGAATTTGAAGCAAAAATGGGCACTTGGTTTTTTGAAGATGAAATAGAACCAGCTTCCTAACGAATACTAAAAGTAGAGCATTGGGTATGAGAATAAATCAGGAAAAGAGTATGGCGTTGAGTTTTACTTAAATTTCATTTGACTCCTACCTAATGCTCCATCTCTAACTATTCTTTACTAAAATCTACAATTCATATAACATTCATCATGGCTGTCACCTTACTACTTCAACAACTGACAGTTCCCCCAGGTCAAAGGTTGTTAATTCACAACCTAAAGTGGGCAGAATTTGAGTCTGTTCTGGAAGAGTTAGGTGAATATCGCTCTTCTCGCATTGCTTATGAGCGCGGAACTTTAGAAATTAGAATACCTACACCAGAACATGAAGTTGATAAAGAACTCCTGGGCGATATAGTAAAAATTTTGCTTGATGAGTTAGAAATAGATTGCGAGTGTTTTGGTTCTACTACTTTTAAGGGAGAAAGTATGGAAAGTGGTATTGAACCAGATCAATGTTTCTACATCCAAAACCATGCTCGAATGAGAGGTAAGCGAAGGGTCGATCTAAATGTTGACCCACCACCAGACCTAGCTATTGAACTCGATGTTACCTCTAAAACTCAACTAAATGTCTATGCCAAATTAGGTGTACCTGAACTTTGGCGTTATGAGAAATATGAGCTTAAGGTTTATCTTTTGCAAGGAAAAGATTACCAAGAAGTTTCTACCAGTCCTACATTCCCAAAATTACTAATTCAGGAGTTGGTGGCAGAAGTTTTAACTCAAAGTAGTGAGGTTGGTAGAAGTCCTGCTT
>JBFRWR010000508.1:0-6057 GCA_051439685.1 Trichodesmium sp. | reverse complement strand
TAGCTCCTTGAATCCGGCCTTCTTTAATTAAAACTCGGACTCTTTGAGGAGAAATACTTAACAAAGAAGCTGCTTCAGTAGTACCAACCACGATAATTTTTAACTATTGCGTATAAAACAATATTACCAAATACTACAAAAATTACAATAGTTTAGATAGAAAAAAGGTTCTCAGAGATTAAATATCTTTAAAATATGCCAAGATGCTCAAGACATTTTTCCTAGCAGTAGATTTTTGCTCAGGAGAATAATTGTTAGGTAAATAAGCCTCAAAAGAAATGTCTAGCTTTCATAGTCATATATCTATTGCTGGCATTGGTGATTTAGGCTATGATTTTTCTGGGAATGGTGACCTAATTTCAAAGCATTTTATATTTTACGCTCTTTAGATTTGATAGTTTAATTTACCACCCTTTTTCTATTTCACCCAGGGCAAACGCATCTTATTTTGAAGTTCTGACAGGGTAAGGATGTGAGGGTTGCGAGTATTTATACTTGTCACTTCTCTAAGGCTTAACCCTAGAAGATTCCAGAATTTAGATGCGTTTGCCCTATACTATAGTTTCTCTCCTCAGAGCGAATGTTGTACAAAGGAAAATTAATCTAAAAGATATCAAATGAGTTCTATAGAGCAATAGAAGTAAATCTGAAATAGAAAAAGGCTTGGAAACCAAATCCCTACAGACCGCCTCAGACAAATTTTCCCAGAAATCAGAAAATACTCAGCCAAAATTTCTAACACTTCCGACACTACTGCTTTTTTTCAGCAAAGCGTAATTACCAATTATCAATTATTAATTGTTATCTCACCCTTACTATTAATTTCTAACATTGTCTTTGGAAAATCTTTCTTTGTTAACTCCCTAATTAACTTAATACTTCGACTAAGTTTATCAGGATAAGGAACCCCTTTACTATTCAAATGAACAGGCAAAATTTTCCCCGAAACAAAATCTCCTCTAGGATTAACATCTAACTCTAAAACCAAAGAATAGCCCAACTTTCCTTTACTAGACAAAGTACGATAACCCATAAAATTTCCTAGAGAATAAGCAATTAATTTTCCTTGATAAACTTCCATTGCTCTAGGTACATGAGGACCGTGACCTAATATTAAATCTGCACCTTCATCTATTAATGTACGAGCAAATAAAACTTTATTTCCCCGATTTTCTCCGAAAAAATATTCAGTTTTATTCTTGATTCTTAAAGCTCTAGTTCCTTCTGCACCAGCATGAACAGAAATAACAATAATATCTGCTTTTTCATCTGCTTCTTGCACAAGTTTTTTAGCAGATTCTAAATCAAGCATAGAATTATGATAACTATAATTACTAAAAGCAATAAAAGCTATATTAATTCCTTTAACTTGACGATAAATAATTTCTCCTTTTCTACCTACAGCCTCCATTCCTATACTTTGAATATTATTAATCGTATCTTCAAAACCTCGCTTGAAAAAATCGAAAGAATGATTATTTGCTACACTTAAAACATTAAAACCCGCATCTTTCAATAAGTATTTATAATCTGGTGGAGTCCTAAAAGCAAATACTCGACCACTTCCCATTCTTTTACGACTCTTAGGATAACTTGTTAAGGTACTTTCAAAGTTACCAAAAACAATATCGGCATCTTGCAAAAGAGGTGTGACTGATGTAAATAATTGTTCTTTTTTGGGATGTAATTTATTTCTGGGAAAATTAGTACCTGGAATAATATCACCTACTGCTTTAATGGTGATTCTAGTATCAGGGTTTATGGGAGATTTAATAGATGATAAAAGAAACTCAGAAACCTCTGATAAATTAAGTTGATTCTCAGTTGTTGTAATTTCGGGATTTAGTGTATTTTGTGGGGTAGGAGTAGGTATAGTTGATGGTAATGGTTTACTAATTTCTACTACTGGAGTATTTAACTCAGGTGTTTTTGCAGGAGCTGAAGTATTTGAAATAATATTAAATGTTCTATCAGTCTGAGAACTTAAAACTAGACTCGATATAGGAATTAAAACTATACCAATAGCACTTGCTAATAACCAAAAAAGTTTATTTTTTTTCTTTGTATACTTCCCAGAAATGGAGTTGCCAGAAAATAATTTTTCTTTTGGCAAAAAATGACTTTTAACTGCAACAGTTTGATTGATATAAATAGGAGAAGAATCTCTTCTCTGTTTTTGCTTTTTCTGAATTATTTCTGGATTATGATTTACCTTTTTAGATAGAGTAGATGTAGAAGATTCTTGAGAATATTTTATGTTTTCTGGTTGGCAGCAAATCCTCCCTACTTCCGTCCGATGAGAGATTTCAGGCTGCTCTAATTCAATTACTTCAGTCCATTCTGGCGTTGTTTTACCTAACCTTCGCCCATATAGATTGACAAAATTAATTGCTAATGGGTTAAGACGCTGCATACCTTTCTCTATCATTTGAGTAGAGGTTTGCGCATCTGGTAATTGAGAACCTTCTAGTAAAATGTGAAGATTGTTTTTCTGAAGATTGACCCTAGCTTTAACTCCTATATTGTTCAATTTTTCATTGATTAGAAATGTTATTGCTGTTGGGTCCCCTTGTTTTGCTCGTGTTAATATCTCTTCGTGACTCACTATTATTTTCCTCGCACCGAATATAGGCTAAATTTAATCATATAGCAATCCTATTTTATTCGTGGCAAAAATCTTACTGCTTTTTAGGGAATAGAGAACAGGGAACAGGTGGGAGTTTCAAGTTTTTTATTGATTTTTTAATTCCCCGCAACCTATGCGCGGATTGCTATATTAAGTATCTGGGCAAAATTAATTTAACATTTTTTTGGGCGAGGAGGAGAAAATAGAAAAGAAATATAAGCAATTAGTTAATATAGCAATCCTATTTGAGTCGTGTACAAAATTTTAATGGCTTTTAGGGAATAGCCAATAGTTTCAGTTTTTTCATGTACTTTTTGATTTTTCACAACCTATTTAGCATTGCTATATAGAAATAATGATGTTGCTGAATGATTGTATTATTTTTCTAAGTCAGTAGTCAGTATGAGTGTTAGATTATTAGTAGTTGAAGAGAGTTTTTTTGATTTCTATTAATACTTACTCATTCACAACTTTCATCCCTAATTTCACCACTTACCAAATAATTTTACACTACTAATTATCACAAAATATAATCATAAAAACAATTTATATATATCTTTTTAACGTTTAAGTAGAGCGTGATAATTTTTGTCCGTTATGTATTCAATTGTAAATTAGCTCAAAATAATAAATATATAAAACTTTTTAGGCATTTTGTTACTAAATATCTAAAGTCTTTTTGTTGGCTTGCTCTACTTATTTAGGGCAACTTACTGAATAAGGTATAGTCATTTAACTTTAGACTTAGACAAAGCTTTCTTGCTATGAGGTAGGTTCATAGGAAAAAATGTCTCATTTTTAAGTTAAACTACTATAATTTTGTAATTTATTTCACTGTACTTAATTAGGGCTTGCCGATTAAATCTAAAATAATTCACAAGAAAAAAGAAATAAGATGCCTTTTTAGGTCTGGAAAAAGTACCTATTTTTCAGCTCTTTATGCTCAAAAAGGAGCGCATTTTGGGCAAGAGTTGAGTAATAAAATTACTCCCCTACTCACCAGGGCTATTTCATTCTCAACTGTGCCATTTTTTGTATTTACGAAAATACCTTATTTAGAGCTTGAAAATTTATCTTTACCTACCTGAAAGTAAGTAAATTCATGCTCAAAATCTAGAACGAAATGACTTTGCCTATTGCCCGATACAAGGGGACGCGGTGACCGGTGATACCCTATCTCTCCTCTCCGTGTCTTCCCACTCCCCCGCTCCTTAAAAAATACTTTTTCAGCAAACCCTAAATTAGTTGGACGGAATTAAACAAACAATCTAAAAGCTATGAATTGGTTTTTGTAAAGGATTTAGCTTTTGGGATTAAACCTTAATTTATGACCGCCTACTGATACTTACTCGATGTAAGTTAAAATCAATTTTGAATCAGTTTGATAATTGCAGTTTTAAGAGATAAAAATTATGGAAAGTCGATTGTTAATAACTGGCGGTGCTGGCTTTATAGGTTCTAATTTTACCCATTATTGGTGTGAGACTTATCCTAATCATCGAGTAGTTGTGTTAGATGCTCTCACCTATGCTGGAAATAAGGAAACTTTAGCTGATTTGCAAAACAAACCAAATTTTCGTTTTGTCCACGGAGATATTTGCGATCGCTCTTTAGTAGATAACTTACTCCAGGAAGAAGACATAAATATAGTAGCCCACTTTGCAGCGGAATCTCATGTAGATAGGTCTATATTAGGACCAGCAGCTTTTGTCCAAACAAATGTGGTAGGTACTTTCACTCTATTAGAGGCATTCAGAAATTATTATCCTGGAATTGCCCAAAATTCAGATCGTAGATGTATATTTCTTCATGTCTCAACTGATGAAGTTTACGGTAGTTTAGAGCCAGAAGACCCAGGTTTTACAGAAACTACTCCTTATGCTCCAAATAGTCCCTACTCTGCATCGAAAGCTGGAAGTGACCATCTTGCCAGAGCATACTATCATACTTATGGTTTACCAACTATTATTACTAATTGTTCTAATAACTATGGACCGTATCATTTTCCTGAGAAGTTAATTCCTCTAATGTGCATCAATATGTTATTAGGAAAGCAATTACCAGTTTATGGAGATGGGCAAAATATTCGAGATTGGTTATATGTAATAGATCATTGTCGGGCATTAGATACGGTGATTCATAAAGGTCAACCTGGAGAAACTTATAATGTTGGTGGCAATAATGAGGTAAAAAATATTGATTTAGTTAAAATTTTGTGTCGAATTATGGATGAATTAGCAACTGATTTACCTGTACAACCTTGTGAAAAGTTAATTACTTTTGTTAAGGATAGAGCAGGGCACGATCGACGTTATGCTATTGATGCCACAAAAATTAAAACTGAGTTGGGTTGGGAACCTTCAGTAACTGTTGAAGAAGGATTACGTCAGACTGTGAAATGGTTTTTGAGTAACCGAGATTGGTGGGAACCATTATTGTCGGAAGAGTATCAAAATTACTATAAAAAAGTTTATACAAGTTGAGAATTAATTAGAGATTTAGAGGTATAAATAAACTCTAAAACCAAAAAATAGAGAGGAAATCTAGAAGCAATTTATCAAAAATTTATTACAGGTTTGAATTTATAGCAATTCCCAAAAAGTGAGAGGTAGACACATTCGTTTATTTGAGAAAGTCAAGTAGTAATTGAGGAAAAGGCAGAATAGAAAAGCAGAAAAATCAATTTACTTCAGTAACTTGGTAAATTCTATATATTGCTATAGCAATATAATCTTAAGTTTTGAGATGTTGGATAATTCTAGAGAAAAAAGAACAGAAAAGAAGAAAAAAAATGTATAAAAATGAATTATGATAACTGCTATTATTCTATAGTTTGAAAAAACACCTCAATTCTCATATCTGTGCTGTATTTTACGGATAATTAGGGTTTCCTGAATAAAGTCTTTTGCTAGGGCTTGGAGTCAGTAGTTAGTGGTACTTAAACATTTTATAGTCGGAAAAATGCCTCAAAGTCTCTCTAGACAAGGGAATTACGTCGAATCCCTAAAAATGGCTAGAACCCTTGGTAATTCAGGATTTATGCCTTTTTGACGTAAAAGCCTTTGCCAGTCTATATTTGATCCTGTTTTCTAGCTCTA
The DNA here is from genome assembly GCA_051439685.1 of Trichodesmium sp. Classification (GTDB taxonomy): domain Bacteria; phylum Cyanobacteriota; class Cyanobacteriia; order Cyanobacteriales; family Microcoleaceae; genus Trichodesmium. Next base: position 333 of record JBFRWR010000508.1, on the reverse strand, counting down.
TTTTTTTAAGTCCCGTTAGGAGGAATGGGTAATTTAGAGGAGGTTAGGACTAAGAATTATCCCTTGATTTTTCTCCCCCCTTGTCTACCTAAAATCCTAACTTTTTCAGCTTTTAGGTCGAAAAAGCTGACACTTTTTTTGACATAAAAAAGTTAAAGCCTTTATCTGTCATACCAAATTAATATGAAGTTGGATAGAATGAAATTTTCATCAGAGTTTACTATAGAACCCCTAACAGTATCTTTGCAAAAGTGAGGATTAGGAGACAGGAGACAGGAGACAGGAGACAGGAGACAGGAGACAGGAGACAGGAGACAGGAGACAGGAGACAGG